>CAZDXJ010000005.1:0-64056 GCA_964509475.1 uncultured Methylococcaceae bacterium
AATATGATATTCGATCGGTTAGAATATATTACCCACTCTATTCTTCATAGACCCACATTTAAATGCCGGGCCAGATTGACGGCAACCAATAACAAATCGCCGATTTCTTCCTGAATATGGGCTTGGTTGCCGGACAGCCAGGCTTCTTTTACTTCGGCAAGTTCTTCTTCCACCTTATCGAAAACCGGCGCCGTGTCGGGCCAGTCAAAACCATGACTGGCTGCCCGATCCTGAATTTTTTCACATTGCACCAGGGCGGGCAGGTTGTTGGCGATTCCGGATAATACGCTGTTATCCTGTGTCGCCGTTTTTTGTTTGTGTTGTCTTTCCGCTGCTTTTGCCTGTTCCCAGGCTTGTTTGCGTTCGGCATCGCTGGCGAATTTTTGTCCGGCGAATACATGGGGATGCCGGCGCACCAGTTTATCGCAAATCGTTTCCGCAACCTGCTCAAAGTCAAATAACTGCTTTTCTTCGGCAATGCGGGCATGGAACACCACTTGCAGTAACAAATCGCCCAATTCCGAGCGTAAATCTTGCCAGTCCTCGCGTTCAATGGCGTCGGTGACTTCGTAGGCTTCTTCCAGGGTATAGGGAATCAGACTGTAAAAATCCTGTTTTACATCCCAGGCGCAGCCTTGTTCCGGATCCCGCAGCCTGGCCATGATGCGCAGTAATTTTTGGGTGTGTTGCATGGTCAAAGTGAATGATCGAAATTATCGCGATAGCGTTCCTTGAAATCATCCATGCAAAAACTGTGATTCTGGGTGCCGTGATGCTCGATTTTTATCGCTCCAAGCAGGGATGCGATACGTCCGGTGGTCGCCCAGTCCAGGTTGTTCATCAAACCATACAATAAACCGGCCCGATAAGCGTCACCACAACCGGTTGGATCCAGGATTTGTTTGGGTTTGGCGCAGGGAATGGATAAACACTGACCCTTGCTGTAAATTTTCGAACCTTGACCGCCCAGGGTGATGATAAGTGCTTCGACTTTTTCCGCCATTTGTTCCAGGCTGAGTCCGGTGCGTTGCTGCATCATTTCCGATTCGTAGTCGTTGAATACTGCCCAGGTGGCTTGTTCGAGAAACTGTAACAGTTCTTCGCCATCGAACATGGGCATACCCTGGCCTGGATCGAAAATAAACGGAATATCCAGCTCTGCAAATTGACGGGCATGCTGCTGCATGCCTTCCTTGCCATCCGGTGAAATAATGCCGATAGTGAAGCCGCCATCAGCGGGAACGCTGTTCAGATGTGAAAAATTCATTGCCCCAGGATGAAATGCGGTGATTTGATTGTCGTCTTCATCGGTGGTGATATAGGCTTGTGCCGTATAATGGTCATCAAGCACATGAATAAATTCGCTGGCAATACCGGCTTGTGACAACCATTGCGCATAAGGTTCGAAATCATGGCCGACGGTGGCCATGATATGGCCTTGTTCACCCAGTAATTTCAGATTATAGGCGATATTGCCGGCGCAGCCTCCATATTCCCGGCGCATGACCGGCACCAGAAAGGAAACATTTAAAATATGTACTTTTTCCGGCAGGATATGGTTTTTGAATTTGTCATGGAAAACCATGATGGTGTCGTAAGCCATTGAACCGCAAATCAGTGCGCTCATTTTTCATTCCTCTTAATCGATCAATATAAACAGCCAGGTCAGACCTGCCCAGCACAGTGTCAAAAAAACCGCAGCCGAGCCAATGTCTTTCGCTCTTCCGGAAAGTTCGTGGTGTTCGTAGCCTACCCGGTCGACGATGGCTTCCAATGCGGAGTTTATCAATTCCACCAATAACACCAGCATCAGGCTGCCCAGTAACAATAGTTTTTCAACAACGGTCTGTCCCAGCCAAAAGGCGAGTGGGGTGGCAATGCTGCATAACAACACTTCCTGACGAAATGCCGCTTCATGTTTCCAGGTGGCTTTAAGTCCTTGCATTGAAAAGGAAAACGCTTTGATAATCCGCCTGATACCGGTGGTATTTTGATTTGCCATTATTTAGCCTTTTTGTTTTGTCTGTTCGGTTTCAGTTACACACAATACTGCAAGGTGATACGCAATGTTATTTCGTAAGTCATTATAACTTAATGGTATTTTTTAACTTGTTGATTTTAATATGATTTTTTGTTGTTTGATTTTTGTACAATTTAAACGGATGGCTTTCAAAACAGCTTTTTAGTGTTGTTATCACCTGCTTGTCCACAAGTTTATCCACAGGTTTTGTGGATAAACAGCATTAATCATTTATCAGTTGCTGGTAGGCTTCGGCGTCCAGCAATTGTGCTAATTCATCCGGATCGTCGGCCTTGATGCAGAATATCCAGGCATCGTATGGGGTTTCATTGATTTGTTCGGGGGCATCGGCCAGGCTTTCGTTAATGGCGGTGATTTCCCCGCTGACCGGGCTGAATAAATCCGAAGCGGTTTTTACCGATTCAACGACAGCGCATTGTTCCTGCGCCTGTAGCCGCTGGCCGGGTTCCGGCAATTCCACGTAAACCAGATCGCCAAGTTCCTGTTGGGCGAAATCGGTGATGCCTACGCGCACAATATTGTTTACCTCCAGTTTTGACCATTCATGGGATTTTGCATAGCGCAGATTTTCGGGGAGTTCACTCATGGTTATCACTCATTAGTCAGTTTTGCAAAAGTTTTGGGTTTATAAAAACAGCTACGAACTTGATTACGATCTGTCAAAATTCGGATCACCCATACAGCATATAAAATAAACGTTGCAAAAGTATACTCCAGAACCTGTTTTTTCCCCAGGGAAGTTCATTGTCCTGGTAAAAGTTTTTAAGGCGTGGCGCTACAAGCGCATTTTTTAGGATAAAATAAAGACTGTTTATCAGAACCAGCGAATAATAATGGCGATTTTTTATGTTTTGCCGTGACGATTATTATTTTATGTCGCGTGCGCTTGCTTTGGCGAAAAAGGGTTATTATACGACAGACCCAAATCCAAATGTCGGCTGTGTACTGGTCAAACAAGGCAAGATTATTGCCGAAGGCTGGCATGCCAAGGCGGGTCGGGAACATGCGGAAATCGTGGCCTTGCAGAATGCCGGTGAGACACAAGCCGCGACCGCTTATGTAACCCTGGAACCTTGCAACCATCAGGGTAAAACGCCGCCGTGCTGCGATGCTCTGATTGAAGCGGGTATCCGGCGTGTCGTGGTGGCCATGCAGGATCCAAATCCCCTGGTGGCCGGTAGTGGATTGCAACGTCTGCGGGCGGCGGGTATGGATGTGGAATGTGGCATCCTGGAACAGGATGCCAATGCCTTGAATTGCGGTTTTGTCAAAAGGATGCAAACCGGTCTGCCCTGGGTGATCAGCAAGATGGCCATGAGCCTGGATGGGCGGACTGCGATGGCTTCCGGGGAAAGCCGCTGGATTACATCGCCACAGGCGCGTCAGGATGTGCATCGTCTGCGTGCGCGCAGCTCGGCGATCATGACCGGTATCGCCACGGTATTGGCGGATGACTGTGCATTGACGGCGCGTTTGCCAGCCGATATTGACGTTGTACAGCCGATTCGGGTGGTACTCGATTCCACATTGCAAATGCCGCTGGACGCGAAAATGTTGAGTTTGCCAGGCAGAACCCTGATTTTGGCTTGTCTGGACAATGCTGAAAAAAAACAAGCTCTGCAACAATGCGGCGCTGAAGTGTTTATTTTACCGGCCGATGAAAATCAACGTGTGGATTTGTATGCGGCGATGAAATTATTGGGGCAGTGCCCGATCAATCAGGTATTGATCGAAGCCGGGCCGACCTTGAACGGTGCTTTGCTCAAATCCGGCCTGGTTGATGAATGGGTGGTTTATATGGCGCCATCGCTATTGGGTGATGGTGGACGCGGTTTGTTCAAAATGCCGCAATTGCACTGTATGGCGGACAAGATCGAGTTGTCCGTTCGGCAAATCCGGGCGGTCGGGCCGGATATTCGGTTAACCTGGAGAATTGGAGAATAGGTTTTTATGTTTACGGGTATTATCGTGGCCGTCGGTAACGTTATCGCGGTTGAACCGCGTGCAGGCGATTATCGCCTGAGCATTGCGACCGGCAAGCTGTCGCTGGCGGAAACCCATCTGGGAGACAGTATCGCTGTCAACGGAGTCTGTTTGACGGCGGTTGAATTGGGCGAAGATTATTTTTGTGCGGATGTGTCCAGGGAAACCTTGTCCCGCACCACCTTGCAGACGGTTGTTCCGGGCATGGCCGTCAACCTGGAACTGGCGCTGTTGCCGACAACCCGTCTGGGTGGGCATATTGTCAGTGGTCATGTCGATGGCATCGCCACACTCATCGATAAAAAGGATGATGCGCGTTCGGTGCGGATGCGTTTCAAGGTTCCCGAACATCTGGCCAAATACATCGCCGAAAAAGGTTCGATTTGCGTCGATGGCATCAGTTTGACCGTGAATGCTGTCGATGGCGCCGTTTTCGACGTTAACATCGTACCCCATACCTTGCAGGAAACCACGTTGGCGAATATCATCGCCGGTAATCAGGTCAATATCGAGGTGGATTTGCTGGCCCGCTATATCGAGCGGTTGTTGAAAGGCGGGCAAGCGGCAAAATGCCAGCAAGGTGTTACCCGCGAGTTGCTGCAAAAAAGCGGGTTTCTTTAAAATCCAGGCACGAGCAGCTCAAGCAATATTTGTTCATAAATTTGCGACAGGGTTTCTATTTCATCGAGGCCGATGTGTTCGTTGATTTTGTGGATACTTGCGTTCAAAGGGCCGAGTTCGATCACCTGGGCGCCGGTTGGGGCGATAAAGCGGCCATCGGATGTGCCGCCGCCGGTATCATCTTTGGGTTCCTGGCCGGTTATCGTTTTAATGGCCCGGTGCGCGGCATCGACCAGGGCGCCCGATTCGGTAATAAACGGGTGGCCGGATAAACGCCAATGCAGAGCGTATTTGAAATCATGGCGGTCAAGAATCGCTTGCACCCGTTGTTTGATGGTATCGGCACTGAGTTGGGTGGAAAAACGCAGATTGAACAGGACGTCAAGCTGGCCGGGAATAATATTTTCAGCGCCGGTTCCGGCATTGATATTGGAAATTTGCAGGCGGGTCGGTGGAAAAAAGGCATTGCCTTGATCCCAGATTTCTTCGGTGAGTTCGGTCAAGGCTCTGGCAAAGGCATGAATTGGATTTTTGGCGATTTCAGGATAGGCGACATGGCCCTGGATACCATAGATTGTCAGCTTGGCGCATAAAGAACCCCGCCGGCCTACCCGAATCACATCACCTGTGCGCTCTGCGCTGGAGGGTTCGCCGACCAGACACCAGTCAATCCGTTCATCGCGTTTTTGCAGGGTTTCCACAACCTTGACCACGCCATTGGTGGCCGGCCCTTCTTCATCACTGGTCAGCAATACCGCAATCGATCCGCGGTGGTCGGGATGACGTTGGATAAAACGTTCCACAGCGGTAATAAAGCAGGCGATACCACCTTTCATGTCGGCGGCGCCACGCGCATAGAGCTTACCATCACGGATGCCGGGTTCAAAGGGCGGAGAATCCCAGGCATCCAGCGGTCCAGGCGGGACAACATCGGTGTGGCCGAGAAACACGAATAAAGGTGCGGCCCGGCCCCGGCGCAGCCAGATATTTTGGGTATCGGCAAAAGGCAGGCGTTCGTCACTAAAACCGATCCGGGTCAGGCGTTGGGCGATGATGTCCTGACAACCGGCATCGTCCGGCGTCACGGACGCTCGTTTGAGCAGCTGTTTGAGTAAACTTAAGGTATCGTTCATAATTGGGTTTTGTACTGATCGTCGTTAAAGCCAATCAGCATTTTTTCACCGGTATCCAGAATAGGGCGTTTTATCAAGGTTGGCGTGTTTTGCATCAATTGCAAGGCGCGTTCTTTGTCCAAAGTGTTTTTTTGTTGTTCGGGAATGGCGCGCCAGCTCGTACTGCGCCGGTTGAGCAGGGTTTCCCAGCCCAGGGTGTTGGCCAGTTTTTCCAGCCGTTCCGGTTCCAGACCGTCAACACGGAAATCGTGAAAACGATAGGGTTTGTCGTGTGCATCCAGCCATTTGCGGGCTTTTCTGACCGTATCGCAGTTTTTTATGCCGTACAGGATATACATGGTCTTTACAGGGAGGTATTGAGTAATTCATCGATGTCGGGTAATTTGACATCCCGCGTGCAACGGATTTTATAAAAATCAATAAATTCCGCCAGTGCCTGTTCCATATCGGTAAGGATGTCCATTTCGTTTTTCAGATTGGATTCATCAACTTCCGGTGAATTGAGGTAGTCTTTTTGCAAGGCAATCTCACTGTTGATGGAAAGAATAGCGTAAATAATTGCCGTGTTGGAGAGTGTTTTGGTCATGACCGGATTCTGGAAAATACGCGCCGGCAAAATCACCGGCGCTTTTCGTGCATGTAGGGTTAATCGCGTAACAATTCGTTGATGCCGGTTTTGCTGCGGGTTTTTTCGTCCACTTGTTTGATAATGACGGCGCAGTACAGGCTGTGACTGCCGTCTTGCGCGGGCAGACTGCCGGGAACGACCACGGAACCGGCAGGAACCCGGCCATAGATGATTTCCCCATTCAGGCGATTATAGATTTTTGTACTCTGGCCGATATAGACCCCCATGGAGATGACCGAACCGGCTTCGACAATGACGCCTTCGACAATTTCCGAACGCGCGCCGATGAAGCAGTTGTCTTCGATAATGGTGGGCCCGGCTTGCAAAGGTTCCAGTACACCGCCGATACCGACACCACCGGAAAGATGCACATTTTTGCCGATTTGGGCACAGGAACCGACGGTAACCCAGGTATCGACCATCGTGCCGCTGTCCACATAAGCGCCGATATTGACGTAACTGGGCATTAAAATAGCGCCCGGCGCGATATAGGAGCCGTGCCGGGCATTGGCGTTGGGTACCACGCGCACGCCGGCTTTTTGAAAATCATCGGGGGTATAGGTAGCGAATTTGGTTTCAACCTTGTCATAATAACGGTTGACGCCGCCTTCCATAACCCGGTTTTCGTTAATTCTGAACGATAATAAAACCGCTTTTTTCAACCACTGGTTGACTATCCAGGTGTTGCCGGACTTTTCCGCAACCCGGGCCTCGCCGCTGTCCAGCCTGTTGATGGCTTGCTCGACGGCATCGCGGATTTCGAGGGAGACATTGGCCGGGGAGATTTCCGCACGGTTTTCAAAAGCGTCGTTAATGATGGTTTCAAGTTGTGACATGGTATTTTTAAGTTATAGAGTGAATGAAATGTTTGAGCCGCTGTGCCGCTTCGATACATTCTTGCAGCGGTGCGACCAGAGCAATACGGATGTGATTTTTACCCGGGTTGAGGTTGTTTTGTGGTCTGGACAAATAGCTGCCCGGCAGAACCGTGATATTTTCCTGGGCAAAAAGTTTTTGGGTAAACCCGGTATCATCGATCGGTGTTTTTAACCAGATATAAAAGCTGGCCGGCGGCCTTCTGACCGGACAGCAACCGGCCAGAATGCCGATAACAGCCTGGAATTTTTGCCGGTAAAGCTCGCGGTTTTGCTGAACATGGGTTTCATCGTTCCAGGCGGCGATGCTGGCATGCTGGGTGGGCAAGGGCATGGCGCAGCCGTGATAGGTCCGGTATTGGAAATAGGCTTTTAACAGCTTGGCGTCGCCGGCGACAAAGCCGGAGCGCAGGCCGGGCGCATTGGAGCGTTTGGACAGGCTGTGAAAGACCAGGCAACGTTGGAAGGTTTCATTGCCAGTCCTGTAGGCGGTTTGCAATAAACCCGGTGGTGGCGAGTTTTCGTCCAGGTAGATTTCACTATAACACTCATCGGAAGCGATAATGAAATCGTAGCGCCCGGCCAAAGCCAGCAGTTTGCTATGGATGGTTTGATCGAGTACGCTGCCGGTCGGGTTTCCGGGGGAACAAATGTACAACAAACGGCAGCGTTGCCAGATGCTTTCCGGCACCGAGTCGAAATCCGGCAGGTAGTGATTTTCGGCCAAAGTGGGTAAATAATAGGGCTCGGCACCGGCCAGCAAAGCGGCGCCTTCATAAATCTGATAAAACGGGTTGGGCATGATGATAACCGCTTTGTCGGCCGGATCGATCACGGTTTGGGCAATGGAAAACAAGGCTTCGCGGGTGCCGTTGACCGGCAAGACCTGGGTTTCTGGATCGACAGCCGTTTCCGGCAGGGCAAACCGCCGTTTAATCCAGCTGGCCAGCGCTTGCCGTAATTCAGGTAAACCTTTGGTGCTGGGGTATTGTCCCAGGCCATGCAAATGCGTCAGCAGGGACTGCTGAATAAAATGCGGCGTGGCGTGTTTCGGCTCACCCAGTGACCAGGCGATATGGGTTTTGTCCGCAGGCGGGACAATGCCTTGTTTGAGCCGTGCCAGCCTTTCAAACGGATAGGCGTGCAGCTGTTTCAGGTTTGGATTCATTTATTTGGCGCAGTGCGGTTGTTTGCCCATTTGATGCGCTTGTTGTTGCAGGGCTTTGGCTTTTGGCAAGGCCTTTTGCAGATCGGCGATACGGGTTTGATGTGAGGGGTGCGTGGAAAGAAACTCCGGCGGCGTTTGGCCTTGACTGGCCTTGTCCATTTTCTGCCATAAGACAACGCTTTGTCCGGGCTTGAAACCGGCCTTTGCCATCAGATTCAGGCCAAATATATCGGCTTCGCTTTCATGCAGGCGGCTGTAAGGCATCAAAATACCGTATTGGGCGCCAAGACCCAGAGCGCCCATAGCCAGCTGACCGGTTGTCGAGGTCGGATTGGCCAGGGCACCGATCAAGGACATGCCCTGATTGAGCGCGGCTTTTTGCGAGGCCCGCTCGTTGCCGTGTTTGTTCAGGACATGCGCCACCTCATGGCCGATAACCGCAGCGAGTTGGTCGGCGTTATCGACGAATTCGATCAAGCCGGTATGGACGCCGATTTTATTACCGGGCAGGGCAAAAGCGTTCAGGGTTTTATCTTCGAAAACGACCACTTCCCAGTTGCCTCCGGTTTCGGCCGTGATCGCCCGGGCAATGCACTGGACAAATTTCTGATAGCGCGGGCTGCCGCTGACCGGTTTTTGCTGTTTCAATTGTTCAAAAGCCTGGATACCCATCGCGTTCATTTCACTGTCAGGCATGAAATTGAACTGGCTGCGGCCCGCCCGGTTGGTTGCGCAAGCGCTCAGTAATGCGGCGCAGAGCAGAAAAGGTATTGTTTTTTGTATCATCGTTTGAGTGTTTTGATTTTGGATTGCTTGTTATTCTAACTCAGACTTTGTTTTGAGTTCAAAAAATGTAATTGTGCCATGAATGACATTTTCACTATCTCATGTTACCATTGACCAGTTTCTCTAAATGAAAGTTATCGAATTAAACAACAAAAATTCGTAGACATGGGCAGGGGGGTCGAACTCACTGAATGATTCTGTGCATGGCTTACAATAAACGAATTTTAAGTGCTGGCATTGACAGCGGCAAGAATTTGAACGGGCTGAATATGACTGGAAATACCCGAGTGAACAAAACAGAACCTAGACTTTACGATACCGAACGGTCACAGGACAGTTGTGGTGTTGGTTTTATCACCCAAAAGGCGAGCCGGCAAACCCACGATATATTGTGCAAGGCGCATGAAGCTTTATGCACCATTCCGCACCGGGGTGGCATGAGTGCTGAAGGTATCGGCGATGGTGCCGGTGTCAATATTGATCTGTCGCTGAGTTTCTTCCGCAAGATTACCGGAAACGAGGCATTGCAACCGGGTGATTTTGGCGTGGCCAATTTCTTTTTTCCCGAAGATCATGCCCATTTTGATTCCGATGCCCGCGCCTTGGTTGAAAAACACCTGCAGGAATTTGCCTTGCCGGTTATCTTGTGGCGTGATATTCCGGTCGATATGAATGTACTCAACGAAGCCGCGCAAAAGGCGCAGCTACCGATCAAACAGGTTGTTTTTGGCCGCCCGCAAGCGCTTGTCAATGCCAGCCATGACGAATTTGAACGCTATGTGCAAAACGCATTGCTGGCGATTGAGGCGGAAGGCTTTACCCGTCATGAACTGGACGGTTTCTATCCTTTGTCGATGAGTTCACGCACCCAGGTTTATAAAGGCCGTTTGAACTCTTTTGAAGTGATCCCTTATTTCAAGGATCTGCACGATCCCGATCACAAAATTCATACTTTATTTTTCCATACCCGTTTTTCAACCAATACCGCGCCGGCAACGATGATGGCGCAGCCTTTTCGTTATATGGCACATAATGGTGAACTGAACACCGACAAAAAAAACCGTCTCAGCGAAAATGCCATTGCCCGCCAGCATAACAAACATATCGTGTTTCCCTGTGGGCAATCGGATTCAGGCCGTCTGGATCAGACCCTGACCCGGCGTATCAACGAGGATGAACTGGATATCGTAACCGCAGTTCTGGCGATGATGCCGCCGGCCTGGGAAAACGATAACACCTTGTCGCCCAAAGTACGCGCCATGCTGGAATATTTCAGCCTGTACGAGGAAAAGAACGACGGCCCGGCGGCATTGATTTTTGGCGATGGGGTCCGGGTAGGCGCTCGCCTGGATCGTTTGGGTTTGCGGCCATTGCGTTCAGTCGAAACCGATGAGTATTTGATCGTCATGTCGGAAGCCGGGCAGATCGATTTTCCGCCGGAACAGGTTCTGAAACGCGGCCGCATCGAGGCCGGCGGCATGTTGTATTTTGATCACAGTAGCGGCGAAAGCTACGATAGCCATCAGGTTATGGAGCGTCTGGCCAATGCCAAGGACTATCAGTCCCTGTTGGCTGAAAGTTGTCTGCATTTGTCACAATTGCCTAAAATCGCTGCCGATGAGCTGGAAGGTGCCAATACCGAATTCAGCATTGAGCAACAGCATACCGCCTATTCCCTGAACCAGGAAAGTTTCAAATTCCTGCTCGATCCGATGTTATCGACAGGCCTGGAAAAAGTCTCGGCAATGGGCTACGGCATTGCACCCAATGCGCTGTCGGGTGCGGAAGGGGGGATGTCGCGTTATTTCAGTCAACGTTTTGCCCAGGTCACCAATCCACCGCTGGATTCGTTACGCGAAAGCGATGGTATGACCTTGCGGGTTGCTTTGGGTGCCAAGCCGACATTTGCAAAGGAAAAAAACAAGCAATTGGTGATTGACTCACCGATCCTTGAACGTGCCACGCTAGAGCGTATCCGCAGGCAGGATGCGGTTCGGGTAATTACGTTGGATATGTTGTACCGTCCGGATTTTAACAATGCCAAAGCCAACGAAAAGGCGCTGCATACCGCTTTGGAGGCAGTTTGTGAACAGGTTGTGCAGGCGGCACGTCAACACATCGGCATCATTGTTCTCAGCGATGCCCATATCGGCGAATCCGCGGCTGCGATTCCGGCTATTTTAATGATTGCGGCCGCTAATCAAAGTCTGGTCAAGGAAGGTTTGCGCTTTAATTCTTCATTGATCGTCGAGACCGGACAGGCAGCGAGCAGTCATGATATTGCCACGCTGTTGGGTTTTGGGGCTTCGGCGATTTGTCCGCTCAGTGTGCATAACCGTATCCTGACCCAGTTTTCGCAAGATAAACGGGCCAGTGCTTTGGCGAACTTTAAAAAAGCCGCTGAAAAAGCCCTGATGAAAACTATGGGCAAATTCGGTTTATGCACAGTGGAAAGTTATATCGGCGGTGAATTTTTTGAATCCAATTATCTGGATACCCGTTCACCGATATTGAAAGATTATTTTCCAAATATTCATGCACCGGTAGGTGGCGCCCGTTTTGCCGACATTGCCCAAAGTGCTACCGAATGGCACCACAAAGCGCTTTCAGTCAAGGAAGAAAAGGATATTCCGTTTCTCGGTCTGTTCAAGGAACGCCAGGAAGGTGCTGGCCATACCTTCGGCAATACCGCCGTGCGCGAATATATCAATATGACCGACGAGCCGATTTTGTATATCCCACAGAACAAATCGCCGCAAGCCAGTGATATTGCCTATACCGATTTGGGTTATGAAAAACGCACGCCGGAGCAGATTGACCGGTTTGGCATTACCCCGGCTTATCGTAGTTTTGTAAAAAATCTGTACCGCGAACGTGCTGTGCGGCCGGCGGCATTGCGTGATGTGATGGAATTGCCGGCTGATGTCTCCCAGGCGCAAACCCGGGCCGATTTTGACCGGGTTTTGGGCAAGCAGGATATTGTAGGCAATAATAATTTTCTGGTGCGCGGTTTGCTCATCCAGCAAACCCGCGATGCCGTTTATAGTCTGAGATTCAGCGAAAACAACAGCGCAAGCCGTCTTGAACAACTGGCTTTGCATTTACAAGAACGTTTTGAATCCCGGGGATTCAAGCTGGATGTATCCGATAGCGCTTGCCAGATAACGATTACCGACTCACAAAGTCCAATCGCGGCTTATCTGGCGGCTCTGCGTACAACGCGTGCCGCTGTTGATTTGGCTGAAGTGCAGCCGGCGCACGAAATTACCGCGACCCTGGCTTCCGGCGCAATGAGTCACGGTGCTTTATTGGCCGAGGCCCATGAAGCGGTGGCGCAGGGTACCAACATTGCCGGTGCCTACAGCAATTCCGGTGAGGGCGGCGAGCATTCCAGCCGCTTCAATACCATCCGTTCCAGTAAAATCAAACAATTTGCTTCCGGACGGTTCGGGGTTTGGGCGGGTTATCTGGCCGATCCGAATATCGAGGAAATTGAAATCAAAATCGCCCAGGGTGCGAAACCAGGTGAGGGCGGGCAATTACCGGCAGCCAAAGTGACAGTGGAAATTGCAGCTTTACGTGGTGGCACCCCGAAAGTGGAACTGATCAGCCCGCCGCCGCATCATGATACTTATTCAATCGAAGATTTGGGACAACTGATTCACGATGCCAAGGCCGCACGGGTACGGGTTATTGTCAAACTGGTTTCTTCGGAAGGCATTGGCACCATTGCCGTTGGTGTGGCCAAGGCCGGTGCCGATGTGATCAATGTTGCCGGTAATACCGGCGGTACCGGCGCGGCGGCGGTAACCAGTCTGAAAAATACCGGCCGCTCACCCGAAATCGGCATCGCCGAAGTCCATCAGGCATTGGCGGCCAACGGTCTGCGTGACAAGGTGATTTTGCGTTGCAGTGCCGCCCATCAAAGCGGTCTGGACGTCGTAAAATCGGCGATTCTGGGTGCCGATTCGTTTGAATTTGGGACAACGGCCTTGATGATGCTGCGTTGCGTCATGGCGAAAAACTGCAATGTGCGCTGTCCGGCCGGTTTGACCACCGCGCATGAAGAGTTCAAGGGTGATCCGCGCATATTGGCACAGTTTTTTATGAACCTGGCCCATGAAGTGCGGGAAATATTGTCAGTTTTGGGTTATAAAAGCCTGCCTGAAATTCGTGGACAAACCGACTTATTGCATCTCATCCGGCATGAATCGATGATTGGTCAGCTTGATTTTACTGATCTTCTGGCTCAGGTCGAGGTTGTCAAAGTCGCCAATCCGGTTTATCTGGAGGCCGATTTTTCCATCGACGATAAAATTATCGAACGGGTAAAAAAGGCGTTGTTTGAAGACCGGCAAAAACAAGTCGTCATTGACGGCCCGGATTTTAAATTGAACAACCGCAACAAGACCGTTGGCGGTCAAGCGGCGATTGATATCGAGCGTCTTCTGGCGTATCCAGTAAACGAGGCACAGCTTGTCGGCTGCAAGGTGATTTATACCAATCAGCATGGCCGGCGTTATCTGGCGCCGGATACGGTGATCGTGCGCACAACCGGATCCGCCGGGCAGAGTTATGCGGCCTTCATGAATGACGGTATGCGCATGCAACACAAGGGCACTTGTAACGATGGCGTGGGCAAGGGGGCCTGTGGTGGGATATTGATCGTCGAATCGCCGGGTGGTGGCCAGAAAACGCCGGGAAACAACGTTTTGATTGGTAATTTCGCTTTGTTTGGGGCGACCGGTGGCAAGGCATTCATCAATGGTGAGGCCGGTGACCGCTTTGCGGTGCGAAATTCCGGTGCTATGGCTGTGGTTGAAGGTGTCGGTGATTTTGCCTGCGAATACATGACCAATGGTGCGGTTTTGAATCTTGGCCCATTTGGCAAGGGATTCTGTAACGGTATGTCGGGCGGTAATGCCTACCAGTATGACCCGGAAAACCGTTTGCCGGATTTATATGACAAGACTTCGGTCGAGTTGCATGCTTTGATCGAAAATACCGATATGGCTGCGGCGCATGAACAATTTATCCTTTATATGCTGGAACAGCACGCTGAATATACCGGCTCATCGCTGGCGAAAAGGTTACTCGACAATTGGGAGGGTGAACGCCAGCATTTTAAATTTGCCTTGCCCATGTGGCTTTATCGGACCCAGACCGCCGAGTTCCTCGGTCAGAGTCTGGATCGCAAGGCGATGATTGAGGAATTGTCGGTGGCTTATGCCCGTACCCAGATTGAACAGATGCGCCGTGCCTACCGGCAAAAAGCGCCGTTGTTCGCCGGTGCCATACCGGCTTATGGGGTTGTTGATGATGATTTAAGCTTCAAACTCATCAACAGCTATGCGGTGATTGACAAGGCTTACCGGATTGCCAAAGATCAGTTAAAACACTTACCGATCGATCAAATCACGCCGGAATTGATCGAACGCAATGCGATAAAACTCATCGAGCAAAGGCCGCGTAAAATTCAGGACGCCTTGGTCAAGCATACCCGCGAAGCTTACAGTAATTACAGCGATGAACAATTGACCCATTTGCTGGCTGCGAAACGTCTGGCCGATTATAAAACCGCGTTGATGCAGCGGGATGTGCAAAGTATTTATTCGATGGGTTCCACCGCCTGGATTATTGAACAGGACACGATAAACCGTACCGCTCTTGCAGGTATTCCCGAAGTTGAAGAATATCTGGCGGGTTTGGTCGGGGCAAGCATTGTCCAGGAAATGATGGACGCGGCAACGGCCTGAACAGCCAATAAACGAAACTTATCTTCTCTTTACCGGAAGATGAAGCGAATGGCTTATTGATTGAATCACACAATAACACAATGAAGATTCCCCATATTTTAAAACATGCGCCCTATTCTGAAGCGCAGAAAGCCTGGTTAGCCGGATTTTTTGCCGGCATGCATACGCATAGGGTACAAAGCGCGGCGGCCGGTGAACAAACCGCGGCACGTCTTGTTTATATTTTATATGGTTCGCAAACCGGTAATTCGGAATCGGTTGCTCATGATGCCGCCAACGTCGCCAAAACACATGGTTTGCAGGCGATTGTCAAAAGCATGGATGAGGTCGAGATAAGCGCCTTGCCGGCCATGGAGTATCTGCTGATCATCACCAGTACCTATGGTGAGGGTGAAATGCCGGACAATGCCCAAATGTTGTGGGACTCCATCCAGGCCGATACCGCGCCGCAGCTGCCAAACGTAAAATATTCGGTTCTGGCGCTGGGTGATACCAGTTATGATTTGTTTTGTCAGGCGGGTATTGAATGGGACAAACGGCTGGCTGAGCTGGGTGCCGAACGTATTTATGATCGCGTCGATTGCGATGTCGATTTTGAAGATGCGGCGGAAGGCTGGATTAGCGCGGTTATTCCGCATATGGCGGAAGGTTTGTCGTCTACAACCATTATTGTGGATACCCAGGCGGAAACACAGGCACCCAAATACAACCGGAAAAACCCTTTTCCGGCAAAACTGCTGACCAACCGCTTGCTGAGTGCTCCAGACTCTTCCAAGGAAACCCGGCATTATGAGGTTTCCATTGCCGGTTCGGGTTTGAGTTATGAAGCCGGTGATGCGCTGTGTATTATTCCGACCAACTGTCCGGATTTGGTCAACGATATTATCCAGGCCATTGGCTGTAACGGTGATGAAGATGTACCTGTACACAGTGATTTGATGCCTTTGGCTGAAGCTTTGCGGGTGCATTATGAAATCAAGTTACCGGGCAAGGAACTTCTGGCGGAGATTGGCAAACGTTCCGGCGATCAGGAGCTGAATAATTTATTGGAGGATGCCGACAAGGATAAATTGGCTGATTATCTTTGGGGACGCGATATCCTGGACCTGTTGTTGCAGTTTCCTGACATGGATTTTTCCGCTGCCGAATTTATCGCTTTGTTGAAGCCTTTGCAGCACCGCGCTTATTCCATTTCATCCAGCGCTAAAAAGTACCCGCAAGAAGTGCATTTGACGGTTGCGACGGTGCGTTATCAGGCCTATGGCCGCCAGCATAAAGGTGTTTGCTCGACATTTTTGGCCGATTTGGTGGATGAAAACGGCGAGGTGCGTTGTTTCTTTACCCCAAACAAGGTGTTCCGGGTTCCCGAAGACAATGACCGGTCGATGATTATGGTAGGGCCGGGTACCGGCGTGGCGCCTTTCCGGGCTTTTTTACAAGAGCGTGAATGCCGGGCCGCAAAAGGTAAAAACTGGTTGTTTTTTGGAGACCGTAATGCGGCTACCGACTTTATCTATCGGGAAGAACTGGAAGCCATGCGTGACAGCGGTTTGCTGACCCGGCTCGATGTCGCGTTTTCCCGCGATCAGGAACAAAAAATCTATGTCCAGGACCGAATGCGTGAACATGGCGCGGAATTATTCGCCTGGTTAGAGGAGGGGGGCTATTTCTTTGTTTGTGGCGATGCCTATCGCATGGCGAAAGACGTTGACAAGGCCTTGCATGAAATTGTTGCTGAACAGGGCGGGATGAGCGAGCAAGCGGCGCTGGACTATGTCAACCAATTGAAAAAAGACAAACGTTATGTCCGAGACGTCTATTAAACATTATGATGTCATCGTCGTTGGCGGTGGCATGGTCGGTGCGGCATTGGCTTGCTGCCTGGGTGGCAGCAATCTGCGTGTGGCGGTGGTTGAGCGCCTCATGCCGGAGCCCTTCACGGATGATCAGCCGCATGATTTGAGAGTATCGGCACTGAGTATTGCTTCCAAAAATATTCTGCAAATGGTGGGTGCCTGGGAGGGTGTTGTCTCAAGACGGTTTTGCCCGTATCGGCGTATGCGGGTGTGGGAAGATCGAGGCGATACCGAATTTAACAGCGACGATATTCACTGTGATGAACTGGGTTTTATTGTCGAAAACCGGATCACGCAGCTGGCTTTTCTGGAACGTCTTGCCGATTTTGATAATGTGGATTTACTCTGTCCGGCTGCAATCAAACAAATTGATTACATTCCCGAACGTCCGGAAATACAGCTGGAGGATGGTTCCCGGCTGTCCTGCAAGCTACTGGTTGCTGCTGATGGTGGGGAATCAAGGGTGCGGGCGGCCGTGGGCATTGGTGTGACCCGCTGGGATTATCAGCAACATGCGCTGGTGATTTATATCGAAACCGAATACGGGCAACAGGATATTACCTGGCAGCGTTTTGTGCCTACAGGCCCGCAGGCTTTTTTGCCCTTGAACGGGCATTTTGCCTCGATCGTCTGGTATAACTCAGCGGATGCGGTACGCCGCTTGAAAAATCTGTCTCATGCCGCGCTGCGTGAAGAATTGATGCAGGCCTTTCCCGACTGTCTCGGGCAGGTCAAACGGGTGCTGGCCACAGCCCGTTTTCCTTTGCGCCGGCAACATGCGCAAGCCTATGTCAAGCAAGGTGTCGCTTTGGTCGGCGATGCTGCTCATATGATCAACCCGTTGGCCGGCCAGGGTGTCAATATTGGTTTGCTGGATGCGGCGGCACTGGCCGAGGTTTTGCTCGATGCACACAATAAGGGCAAGGATATCGGTTCTGTGGCGGTGTTAAATCCGTATCAAAAAATGCGCCGCAACGAAAATCTCAAAATGATGACCCTGATGGATATTTTTTACCGGGTTTTCAGTAACCGGATTCCACCTTTGAAACTGCTCAGAAACCTGGGTCTGGGCCTTGCCGGGCGTATCCGTCCGGCAAAAAACAAAGTCATGCGCTATGCGATGGGGTTGGAAGGAAAACTGCCAAAACTGGCCAAGGGGCAGCCGATCCAATAAATACGAATTTTGAGCGTCGTCGGGATGCTTGCCCGGCACCCTGTTTTGTAGAAACCACAGATAAACACAGATAATTCGGGTTTAATCAATCCGTGTTCATCTGTGTGCATCCGTGCTTCAGGAAAAACATATATCGAAATTATATACGGCTTTACTCAGGAATTAAATGGTACTATAATAGTCCCAAATGGTAGGCGGGAAAAATTATGTTACGTTTGAGCAAGCTGACCGATTATGCAACGGTTGTTTTAAGTTATATCGCTAAAGACACAACCC
The DNA here is from genome assembly GCA_964509475.1 of uncultured Methylococcaceae bacterium. GTDB lineage: Bacteria > Pseudomonadota > Gammaproteobacteria > Methylococcales > Methylomonadaceae > CAZDXJ01. The sequence continues at coordinate 18,298 of CAZDXJ010000005.1, forward strand.
AGGTACATGCCGCTTTGGAAATTTCCCAAGCGACCGGTTTGTCTTTGCCAACCGTAAGCAAGGTACTGAAGTTGCTGTTGAAAGCAAAAGTACTGCGTTCGACCCGTGGCGCCAAAGGCGGTTATGCCCTGGCCCGGGAAGCCGATAAAATCACTGTGGCGACCGTAATCAGTGCCTTGGAAGGGCCGATTGCCCTGACTGAGTGCAGTCTTACCCATAGGGGCTGTGAACGGGCCTCGGGTTGTGAGATCAGCGCCAATTGGGGGGTGATTAACCGGACCATACATAATGCGCTGGAGGCGGTAACTCTGGCTGATTTGTTAATGCCCGTTCCGGAAAGAGCCGAGGAAGTCCTCATTCCCGTTTCAAGTTTAAACCGCTAGGTAAGAGATTTATGTCATCAAGTGCACAAGAAATTGAAAATTTAATTGGTCAGGAATATAAATCCGGCTTTGTTACCGATTTGGAAGCGGATACGTTTCCGCCCGGCCTGAATGAAGACGTGATTCGCGCTTTGTCAGCAAAAAAGGCCGAACCGGAGTTTATGTTGCAATGGCGCCTTGAGGCCTATCGACATTGGTTGACAATACAGCCGCCACAATGGGCGTTTGTGCATTTCGATCCGATTGATTATCAGGCTATCAGTTATTATTCGGCGCCGAAACAGAAAAAAGGCCCGAAAAGTCTTGATGAGGTGGATAGCAAGCTGCTGGAGACCTATAAAAAGCTGGGTATTCCCCTGGACGAGCAGGAACGGTTGGCGGGTGTCGCCGTCGATGCGGTGTTTGACAGTGTATCGGTGGCCACGACGTTCAAGGAAAAACTGCATGAAGCGGGTGTGATCTTCTGCCCGATTTCAGAAGCGATCCGGGAATATCCCGAATTGGTCGAACAATATCTGGGTTCGGTGGTGCCGCCGGGCGATAATTTTTTCGCGGCTTTGAATTCCGCCGTATTTACCGATGGTTCATTTGTTTATATTCCCAAGGGCGTGCGCTGTCCTATGGAATTATCCACTTATTTCCGCATTAACGCGGCCAATACCGGACAGTTTGAAAGAACCCTGATTATTGCCGACGAAGGCAGTCATGTCAGTTATCTGGAGGGTTGCACGGCGCCGATGCGCGATGAAAACCAGCTGCATGCCGCTGTTGTCGAACTGGTGGCGTTGAAGGATGCGCAAATCAAATATTCCACGGTACAAAACTGGTATCCGGGTGACAAGGAAGGCAAGGGCGGTATTTATAATTTCGTTACCAAACGTGCCGATTGCCGGGGCAGCAACGCCAAGGTGTCCTGGACCCAGGTGGAAACCGGATCAGCGATTACCTGGAAATACCCAAGCTGCATCTTGACGGGCGATAATTCGGTAGGCGAATTTTATTCGGTGGCGTTGACCAATAATTATCAACAGGCCGACACCGGTACCAAAATGATTCATATTGGTAAAAATACCCGCAGTACCATTATTGCCAAGGGTATTTCCGCAGGCCACGCCCAAAATTCCTATCGTGGGCTGGTGAAGGTGTTGAAAAGTGCCGAAAATGCACGCAATTATACTCAATGTGATTCGCTTTTGGTTGGCGCCCAATGTGGCGCTCATACCTTTCCTTATATCGAAGTGAAACAACCGTCGGCGCAGGTTGAACATGAAGCCACCACGTCAAAAATCAGTGAGGATCAATTGTTTTTTTGTCAGCAGCGCGGTTTGTCCGCCGAGGATGCCGTGTCGATGATCGTCAATGGTTTTTGCAAGCAAGTGTTCAAGGAACTGCCGATGGAGTTTGCTGTGGAAGCCCAGGCCTTGTTGGGGATCAGCCTTGAAGGTTCGGTTGGCTAGTGCAGATATTTTGTTCCCACGCTTTTGCGTGGGAATGAATAGATCATTCGTTCAACCCACAAAATGTAATTTTAAGTAAATCAGGAAAATAAATGCTCAGCATAGAGAATTTACACGTTAGTGTAAACGATAAACCCATTCTTAAAGGTATTGACCTGGAGGTCAAGGCCGGTGAAGTACATGCCATCATGGGGCCGAATGGTTCCGGTAAAAGTACCTTGTCGCATATTTTGGCGGGTAAGTCCGGTTATACCGTTACCGAAGGCAAAATAAGTTATAAAGGCCAGGATTTATTGGCCATGGAGCCGGAAATCCGCGCCCGCGAAGGCGTGTTTCTGGCGTTCCAATATCCGGTGGAAATTCCGGGGGTCAGTAATATCTATTTGCTGAAGGCGGCGCTGAATGCGGTCCGTAAGTATAAAGGCCTGGATGAGTTGGATGCGATGGATTTTTTGATGCGGGTGAAGGATAAAATCCGCTTGCTGGAGATGGATGAAAAATTTCTTTACCGCGCGGTCAATGAAGGTTTTTCCGGCGGCGAGAAAAAACGCAATGAAATATTGCAAATGGCGGTTCTTGAACCACTTCTGTGCGTCCTGGACGAAACCGATTCCGGGCTGGATATCGATGCCTTGAAAATTGTTGCCGAAGGGGTCAATTCATTGCATTCGCCTGAGCGTGCCTTTATCATGATCACCCATTATCAACGTTTGCTGGATTACATCAAACCGGATGTGGTGCATGTTCTGGCGCAGGGCCGCATTGTCAAGACCGGCGGCCGTGAATTGGCTCTGAAATTGGAAGAAAAAGGTTACGGCTGGATAGAGCAGGTGGCTTGATGAGTGCAGTTGTTGAAACAAGCCCGCATTACGCGGCGGATTATGAAACCATTCATGCATTGCTGCCGGGCAAACATCTGCCCTGGCTGGAGGCATTGCGCGAACACGCAGCCCTGCGGTTTTCCCGGCAGGGGTTTCCTTCGGTTAGGGATGAAGAGTGGAAATACACCAACCTATCGTCTTTCACAAAAAAGCGTTTCAGGATCGTTGCCGATGAAAACAACCCGGCAGACGTGCAGGATATGTTGAAAACCTGTCAGTTGCCGGGTTGCTGGACAGTAACCCTGGTCAATGGCCATTTTTGTGCGGCTTTATCGCAGCTGGAGGATTTGCCGGAAGGGGTTGTTATCGGCAGCCTGGCCGATGCTTTGGAGCAGGTTCCTGAACGTGTCGAGAGCTATTTTGGCAAAGCCTTGACTGATTCCGAACACGGTTTCATTCATTTCAATACTGCTTATTTCACGGATGGCTTGTTCTGTTATATACCGGAAAAAACGGTATTGGACAAACCCGTGCAGGTAGTGCATCTGGTGACGGAAACCGAAGCGCTGTCGGCAACGCGCCATATTATTGCATTGGACGCCCAGGCCCAGGCCCAGATTATAGAAACTTATGCAGGTCGTGAAAAAAACGCCTATCTGAGTGCTGCCGTGAGTGAAGTATTTATTGGCCGTAACGCTTTTCTTGCTTCGTATAAATTACAGAACGAGGCGGCAGGGGCGTTTCATTTTAGTGGGAGTTATGTCAAGCAGGAACGCGAAGCCCGCTTCAAACAGGATAATTTCGCTTTTGGCGGCACATTGGCGCGTCATGAAATTCATACCGATTTACGGCAGGCGGCTGAATGTGAATTAAACGGCTTGTATGTCGGTGTAAAAAAACAACACCTGGATAATCATACCCGCATCAATCATCTTGAACCTTATGGTTGCAGCCGTGAATTTTATAAAGGTGTTTTGGATCAACGTGCGCGCGGTGTGCTTCAGGGCCGAGTGACAGTGTTTGATGGTGCTTTGAAAACCGACTCGCAAATGCATAACCGCAATCTGTTGTTGTCCGAATTTGCCGAAGCCGACAGTAAACCGCAACTGGAAATTTATGCCGATGATGTGAAATGTGCGCATGGTGTGACCATTGGCCAGTTGAATGAACAATCGGTCTTTTATCTGCAATCGCGTTGCATGGACAGTGAAACCGCGCGTAACATGCTGACCTTTGCATTCGCCAATGAAATGGTGGAGAAGATTGATTTGGAGCCTTTCAAAGCGCTGGTTTGCGCACAATTATTGCTGCATTTTCCACAGACCGGTATCGTCAGGGAGTGGTTATGATCGGGTTTGATGTACAAAAAATCCGTCAGGATTTTCCGATATTGGCCGAGTCAATCCGGGGCAAGCCTTTGGTTTATCTGGATAATGCGGCGAGCGCGCAAAAGCCCGAGGCGGTAATCGAAGCGATTCGGCATAATTACCGGCATGATTATGCCAATGTGCATCGTGGTGTGCATACCTTGAGCGAACGTTCGACGGCCGCTTATGAAAAAGCCCGGGTTACGGTCAGAAATTTTATCAATGCACGCAGTGAAAAAGAGATCATTTTTGTGCGTGGCACCACTGAAGCGATTAATCTAGTTGCTCAAAGTTATGGCAGAACCCGGATTCAGGCCGGTGATGAAATCCTGATTACCTGGATGGAACATCATTCCAATATCGTACCGTGGCAAATCCTGTGTCAACAAACCGGCGCGGTATTGAAAGTGGCGCCGATCAACCGGCAAGGGGAGTTGCTATTTGACGCATTTGAGTCCTTGCTCAGCGATAAAACCCGGCTGGTTGCGGTTGGCCATATGTCCAATGCCCTGGGCAGTATCAATCCGGTTGACAAAATCATTGCCTGCGCCCATGCCCGCGATATTCCGGTATTACTGGATGGCGCCCAGGCGATACCGCACAGGCCGGTCGATGTGCAGGCGCTGGATTGTGATTTTTATGCCTTTTCCGGCCATAAATTGTATGGCCCGTCGGGTATTGGTGTGTTGTATGGCAAACGGGAACTGCTGGAGGCTATGCCGCCTTATCAAGGCGGGGGCGATATGATTCGCAAGGTAACGTTCAAGCAGACCGAATACAATGCCTTGCCTTATAAGTTCGAAGCCGGCACGCCGAATATTGCCGATACAATCGGTCTGGGCGCGGCTTTGGATTATGTCAGCGGCATTGGTATGGCCAATATTGCCGCCTGGGAGCATGAACTGCTCACCTATGCTACCGAACAGGCGAAAACAATAAAAGGTTTGCGTCTTGTTGGCGAGGCGCGGGAAAAGGGGGCGATCTTGTCGTTTACGCTGGATAACGTGCATCCGCATGATATCGGTACGATGCTGGATACCGTGGGTATTGCGGTTCGGGCCGGGCATCATTGTGCCATGCCAGTGATGGACTTTTTTCAGATACCGGCAACCGCCCGCGCATCTTTTGCGATGTATAATACGCGCGAGGAAGTCGATATGTTGATGCGCGCGCTTTCCGAATTAGTCAAGGTATTTGCATAATGTTTGAAGATTTACGCGATCTTTATCAGGAAGTCATTTTTGATCATAACCGCAACCCGCGTAATTTCCGGGTTATGGCCGATGCTAACCGGGAAGTGGAAGGCTTTAATCCGTTATGCGGTGATCGTTTAACCCTGTTTTTGAAAATTGATGATAACGGCGTCATTGCCGATGCCAGTTTTCAAGGTTCGGGTTGTGCCATTTCCACCGCTTCGGTATCGTTGATGACCGAAATTGTCAAAGGCAAAACCGAGCAGGAAGCCCAACAATTGTTTGAAACATTTCGCAAGATGACCACCGGCAAAGAGGAAGAAGTCAATCTGGAAGCGGTTGGCAAGCTGGCAGTTTTGGCTGGCGTGCGGGATTACCCGGCCCGGGTCAAATGCGCAACCCTGGCCTGGCATACCCTGGATGCGGCTTTAAAAAACGAAAAACAACCGGTATCCACAGAATAGTGCCGCCCGACGCCAAAATCGCCGTTCTTTATCAAGCCGACGATCGGGTTCGATGCGAAGGATTGGCGGCACGCCTGGCCGTGCCCTTGCTGCCATACTCTCGACGCGATAGTTCGGATTTTACTTTTTTTCTTGCCTTTCAGCAAAACCGGCTTTGTTTGCTGAAAGGCACTGCAAAAACGGGCATCGCCGTTGAATTTGATGTTCGCAGCGAGATGCAGCGCTCCTGGCCGGCGCCGAAAAAAGGCCCGCTGGCGCAGGCGATTGGCCACAAAACCCGGACCGTGGTCGATGCAACGGCCGGTTGGGGACAGGACAGCTTTCTTGTTTTTCGGATGGGTTATGATGTGCTTTGTCTGGAACGGCATCCGGTCATGGCTGCACTATTGGGTGATGGTTTGAGACGTTTGGGTGAACAAAACTGGATGTCGCATTTGCAACTGTCGCCTCCCGGATTATTGCCCGGTGATGCAATAGAGCGCTTGACCCATCTGGATTTCATCCCGGATTGTATTTACCTGGACCCCATGTTTCCTGAAAAACCCAAAAAATCCGCTTTAACCAAAAAAACCATGACGCTGTTGCGTGATTTGGTCGGCGGTGATGAAGATCGGCAACAACTGTTCAGCGTTGCGCTGCAAGCGGCGGGCAAACGGGTGGTGGTCAAAAGCCCGGATTACGCACCCCCTTTACGTGATAAAAACCGGGTCAGTTTTACTGGCAAATTGCTGCGTTATGATGTTTATTTCAAATAAGGGGGATCGTGTTTTTTGTCGTTCAAGTGGCGCACGAAAAGATAACCGGTTATTGCGCCCCAGGCAATGACCAGCGCGTCGTGAATCATCATCTCAAAACGCAGATTGTTCAAATCGCGCATATAATCTGAAATAGAGTCCGCAAGTAGCAGCGCCAGGATAATATACACGGCGGTCATGAATTTGAGTTTTTGTTTGTGCCAGACCCAAATGCCGATCAATATAAAACCGACAAAAAAGCGCAAAAGGTTATGCACAAACATTTCGACGTTAAAATTTTTGACGTGGAAAGCAATATCCAGAAAATAAAACAGTATCAAACCCACAAACAAGCAGAGAAGTATTTTTTTCATGCCAACGATTATAAAAAATGGATGTGTCAGTGTAACATCGTTATAAACCATGAATATGATTTTTTTTGTTTGATAATAATCTATTTTTGGGTTAAAATAAAAAATGTTATGTTACAGATAGCTATATGACGACACAACGCTTTTCCATTTTGCTCATTTTATTAATGGTGATAACGCAGGTAGCGTCCGCGTTTGACCATTGCATGAATGAGTTTGTGCCGCATAATCTGTCCGGGCATCAATCGGGTCTTGATGCTGGTCTTGCAGGACAAAGCAAACATCAAGCCCAAAAACAGGTGGGTGATTCGCATTCAACCCATGCCTATTGTACCTTCCATGTTTGTGGGGATTGTGGTTTGACCATGTCGGTCTTCATTCCCGAAGCCCGTGTTTCCCATTATTTTCCAAGCTTTCAAGCGTTCACACCGACCGGTATTGTCGCCTCACCGGACATAAGACCCCCCATTACCCTCCTTCGGTTAGAGGATAGCTGCGTCGCTTTTACAAGCAATCCAGTCGGTACAGCATCGTATTGACGAATAAGGCTGAAAAGTCTTTGGCCTGTTTTGCCGTCCATAAAAATGGCTGCTGCAGCAGGCGGAATCCGCTCGCTGTGTATTAAAATTGACGTAACCCTCCTCTGACAAACACATCATCCTTTGTTATTTTTTGTGTTAAGAGGAGAGCTATGCAATTCCCCACTAAAATCGTGTTCAGCGCCGCGCTGTTTGTTTTATCCATAAACGCGAACGCTGAATCGTCCACGCCGTTAAGTTTACAGGCCGCACTGGACATTGCCGTACAGGATAATCCGGGTCTGGCCCAGATGTTGGCGCGTTCAAAAGCCATGGCCGCGATACCTTCCCAGGCCGGCAGCCTGCCCGATCCAGTGATCAGCTTCAATGCCTTGAATTTGCCGGTTGACAGTTTTGATCGGGGCCAGGAAAACATGACCCAGCTACAGGGTGGTATTTCCCAAGCTATTCCATTTCCCGGCAAACTGGCTTTGCGGGAAGAAACAGCCCGTTATGAAGCCCAGGCTGCTGTGCACGATGTGACCGAAATTCGTTGGCTTTTATTGCGTGATGTCAAAAAAATATGGTGGGCGCTGTTTTATCTGGACAGGGCGCTGAAGATTATTACGGTCAATCAGGATTTATTACGCCAGTTTGTGGAAATTGCGCAAACCAAATACGAAGTTGGTGAAGGTTTGCAGCAGGATGTTTTGCTGGCGCAGCTCGAGTTGTCGAAATTATTTGATAGCGAATTGGTATTGATTGGCGCCCGGGAAAACGCGCAGGCGCAATTGAATGCTCTGCTCGACAGGCCGGCGGATGAAAAAATCCATTTACCTGAAAAAATTTCAGAAAATTTACCCGATTTGCTATCGGATTCCGATTTATTCCAGCAGGCTGAGCAATATCGGGCTTTGCTGGCGGCAGAGCGGGAAAAAGTCAATGCCGCCAAATCCCGATTGGATTTGGCCAAAAAGGATTTTTATCCGGATTTTAAAGTCGGCGCTTTTTATGGCGGTCGTGCTAATACCCTGTCGGGTCAGCAACGCGCCGATTTTTTCTCCATGAAATTGAGTATGACGGTACCCATCTATTTTGCCAGCAAGCAAAGCAAGGCGGTCGATCAACGCCAGCGGGAGTTGATGCAGCGCAAATATGCCTTGCAGGATGAATGGGACAAGGTGCGTGCCGATATTGCCCGGGCATCCAGCCAATTCAGACAATCCAAAAACCAGGTCATACTCTTTAAAACCGGCATTATCCCGCAAGCACGGCAAACGGTAGCTTCGATGCTGTCCGGCTATCAGGTGGATAAGGTTGATTTCCTGAACCTGGTACGCAGCCAAATTACTTTATACAACTATGAAATCCAATACTGGAAAGTTCTGATTGAAGCGAACCAGGCATTGGCGCAACTGACCGCCATGATCGGCAAGGAAGACATTTATGAATAAGAGCTTATTGATGCTAATCCCGTTAGCACTTGTCATGGGATTGGCTGGCGGTTATTGGCTGGCAAATTCCGAACAAGCCGAGGAACAACACACGGCAAGTTCTTCTAAAAGAAAAATATTATTTTACCGGAATCCCATGAACCCGTCTGTAACTTCACCGGTGCCGGCCAAAGATGCTATGGGTATGGATTATGTACCGGTTTATGCTGAAGAAAACAAACCCAAAAAGCGCAGGATTTTGTTTTACCGCAGCCCAATGAATCCGAGTGTTACCTCACCAACTCCAGCCAAGGATGCCATGGGCATGGATTATGTGCCGGTTTATGCCGACGACAGCAATGCCGCTGATGAACCTTCCGGTACAGTCAAAATTGATGGCACGATAGTGCAGCAAATGTCCGTTCGTACAGCTAAAGCTGTTAGGACAACACTATCACGCACGGTTCGTGCCGTCGGCCGGGTGACTTATGATGAAGAACTGATGGTACATTTGCATCCAAAGATCGAGGGCTGGATTGAAAGTTTGCGGATTGATAAAACCGGCCAATGGGTGAAAAAAAATACGGATTTATTAAGCATTTACTCACCACAACTGGTAACCAGTCAACAGGAATATTTATTGGCCTTGAATAATCTTAAAGTATTGGAGAGCAGCCCGGTTGAAGATATCCGGCGGGGTGCTGAAGAATTGGTTCGTAGTTCGCGCCAGAGATTACGGTTGCTTGATGTACCGATGCACCAGATTCGTGAATTGGAGCGGACGCATAAAATCAAGAAAAGTCTGCATATTCATGCGCCGGCGGATGGCATTGTGATGAAAATAGGCGCTCGCGAAGGGCAATATGTAACGCCCGCAACCGAAATCTACATGATTGCCGATCTGCATAAAGTTTGGGTTTATGCCGATATTTATGAATATGAATTACCTTGGGTTAGACAGAATGATTTGGTAGAAATGCAACTGGCGGGTATTCCGGGCCGTATTTTCAAGGGTCATGTGGCTTATATCTATCCTTATGCCGAAGCCAAAACGCGTACGATTAAAGTACGTCTGGTTTTTGATAACCCAGAGTTTTTGTTAAAACCCGAGATGTTTGCTGAAGTAACGATTTATGCCAGTAAACAATTAAGCGCAATTGTGATTCCATCAGAAGCTGTAATTCGTTCTGGTACCCGGACTCAGGTTTTTGTGGTGCGTGGCCCGGGTAAATTTGAACCACGCCTTGTCAAGTTGGGTTTGTCTTCAAATGGTAAAGTTGCTATTTTGCAAGGTCTTGCAGAAGATGAGGAAGTCGTTACTTCGGCACAGTTCCTGATTGACTCAGAATCAAAGCTGCGTGAAGCAACAGCCAAAATGCTGGATGCAGGCGGTATGCAACAGCAATCTTCCAGAAAAGATGTTACCGGAACAGACAAGGATCAAGGAAAAACAGGCGATTCTTCTGGCAATCCCGGAATGATGAAAATACATGATCGTAAACCATCGGATCATGACAAAAACCAGCCAATGAAACACTCGATTGAAGGTTCAAAGCCTTCTTCGACGGTTCACAGAAACCACCCAATGGAGGCGCATAATGATTAATTCTGTCATCATTGGAGTTATCCGAAACCGGGTTATCGTGCTGATTATTGCCATGCTTTTAGGGGTGGGTGGTTACTGGTCGTATAAAAATATGCCCCTGGATGCCATTCCCGATTTGTCCGATGTTCAGGTTATTGTGTTTACGGAATTTCCAGGACAAGCGCCACAAGTTATTGAAGATCAGGTGACCTATCCGTTGACCACAGCAATGCTGGCAGTGCCCAAAGCCAAAGTGGTACGTGGTTATTCCTTTTTTGGATATTCTTTCGTTTATATTATTTTTGAAGACGATACTGATATGTACTGGGCCAGAACCCGGGTATTGGAATATCTCAATTATATTAGTAATCGTTTGCCGGAAGGCGTTAATCCGGTTTTGGGACCGGATGCAACGGGCGTGGGTTGGGTTTATGAATACGCCCTGGTTGATAAGACCGGACAACATGATCTGGCTGATCTGCGTTCCTTGCAGGATTGGTATTTGCGTTATCCCTTGCAAACTGTGCATGGTGTCTCTGAGGTGGCATCCGTTGGTGGCTTTGTCAAGCAATACCAGGTGGAAGTGGATCCAAACGTATTGGAGGCGTATAACATTCCTCTGTCCAGGGTCAAGCAGGCGATCAAGCGTTCCAATAATGATGTTGGCGGTCGCCTGGTGGAGATGGCAGAAACCGAATATATGGTGCGGGGATTGGGTTATATCAAGTCCATTGATGATTTAAAAACAATCCCTGTGGGCGTGGATGCCAACGGTACCCCCATACGCTTGCAGGATGTGGCACATATTCATTTGGGACCGGAATTACGGCGCGGACTGGTTGAACTGAACGGTAAAGGTGAAGTCGCGGGTGGCGTGATTATCATGCGTTTTGGCGAGAACGCCCGAGCGACTATCAATGGCGTCAAGGAAAAACTGGAAGAACTTAAAAAAGGCTTGCCGCCAGGGGTTGAAATTATCCCGGTTTATGATCGTGGCGATCTGATTGGCCGGGCGGTTGAAACTCTAAACAGCGCACTGATACAGGAACTGATCATTGTCAGTGTTCTGGTTGGCTTGTTTTTGTTACATTTGCGTTCATCACTGGTGATTGTGATCAGCCTGCCGCTGGGTATTTTAATCGCGTTTATTGTAATGCGTTATCAAGGATTGAACGCAAATATCATGTCATTGGGCGGTATTGCCATTGCCATTGGCGATATGGTGGATGGTGCTATTGTGATGGTGGAAAATGCCCATAAACATCTGGCCGATGTGCGGGAACAAAAAAACAGGCACTTGACATCAGAGGAACGTTGGCAAGCCATTCGTGCGGCATCAAGCGAAGTCGGGCCAGCGTTATTTTTCTCGTTACTGATTATCACGGTTTCCTTTATTCCTATTTTCACCATGCAGGCGCAAGAGGGACGGCTGTTCAGTCCTCTGGCCTTTACCAAATCCTATGCCATGGCGGCGGCGGCGATTTTAACCGTGACCGTTGTGCCGGTACTTATGGGTTATTTTATTCGTGGCCGGGTTATTCCTGAAAACAAAAATCCGATTAACCGGATGTTGCACGTCATACATACACCGGTTTTAAAAGTGGCCATGCGTTTTCGGGGCATAACTCTGGTAATCGCTATTTTATTGCTGGTTTCAACGTATTATCCCCTTGCCAAAACCGGTACTGAGTTCATGCCGCCACTGGATGAAGGCGATATTCTGTATATGCCAACTTCATTTCCGGGCGTATCCATCACAAAGGCCAGAGAGTTGTTGCAGCAGACGGATAAAATTCTGAAAACCTTTCCAGAGGTTCATCACGTTTTTGGCAAGGTTGGACGGGCAGAATCCGCTACCGATGCTGCGCCTTTATCCATGATGGAAACGACCGTTCGCCTGAAACCCCGGCAAGAATGGCCTAATCCTGACAAAACCACGCAAGAACTCATGCAGGAAATGGACAAGGCTATTCGCTTTCCCGGCTTGGCCAATGCCTGGACGATGCCGATCAAAACACGCATTGACATGTTGTCAACGGGCATCAAGACCGCTATAGGTATTAAGGTATCCGGTCCTGATTTGAAGGTTTTGCAACGGGTTTCAAAACAAATTGAAATGGCAATGAAAACATTGCCGGAAACAACATCGGCTTTTGGTGATCGTACTGTAGGCGGTTATTATCTGGATTTTGATATTGATCGGGAAGCGGCGGCCCGTTATGGGCTGACGGTTGGTGATGTTCAGGATATTATCCAAAGTGCTATTGGCGGTATGAATGTTACTGAAACGGTTGAAGGTTTGGAACGATATCCTGTGAATCTGCGTTATCCGCGTGAGTTAAGAAGCGATCTGGAAAGCCTCAAGCGTGTTTTGATCCCAACGCCACTGGGTGCGCAAATTCCCATGGCACTGGTTGCGAAACTTGAGTTACGGCGTGGCCCGCCTTCAATCAAAAGCGAAGATGCGCGGCCCAATGCCTGGATTTATGTGGATATCAGTACATCCGACATCGGCGGATTTGTAGCCAAAGCAAAAAAAATACTGGCGGATCAGGTGGACATTCCATCGGGTTATACCGTTACTTGGTCCGGTCAGTTTGAATATATGGAACGAGCCGCCAAACGTTTGAAAATTGTGGTTCCAATCACGTTGATGGTGATTTTTTTCTTGCTTTATCTAACGTTCGGTAATATGACCGAACCCGTCATTGTCATGTTGAGTGTGCCTTTTGGCTTAATTGGCGGTATCTGGATAGTCTATGCCTATGGATTTAACTTGTCTGTAGCTGTGTATGTTGGCTTTATCGCCCTGGCCGGTACAGCGGCAGAAACCGGGGTCATGGTGCTTAATTTCATCGATATAGAAATTGCCAAATTACGCCATCAAAAGCAACGCCTTTTGTCGTCTTCAGAAATTACGAATGCTGTTGAATCGGCAACCGCCCTGCGTGTTCGACCGGTCGCCATTACTGCTTTTTCTACCATGATCGGACTGGTACCGATTATGTGGAGTACCGGCACCGGCGCGGATGTCACGCAACGCATTGCCGCGCCCGTATTGGGGGGTATGTTTACGGTGTTGTTGCTAACCTTGCTGGTTTTTCCGGTAATTTACAGCCTGGTCTTGCAGTTTCAGGAATGGCAAAAAAGGCAATTGCTTCGGACCCGGTAACGATCAACCAATAACTTTTTTCAGGCTATTGGTTTTATATAGGCTATGCTTTAAATTGAGCCTTAAGAAAAGGATAAGTAATATGTATAACTTTCTGTATTTGTTGATGTTGTTTCTGGTCTCTTGTGCTGTCCAGGAGCCTGTGGCAAGCCTTGCCAAAGCCGAAACCGGGATTCGGTATGGCAAGGGCATGAAAATTTATCAACAAGCTTGTGCCGCGTGTCACGGCAGTGATGGGACCGGCGCCTTTGCCGGTGTGCCGGATTTGACTCAAGTAGCCGGTTTCAGAAGCAAATCAGATTCGGATGCGGAATTGTTCCGCCATATCGAACCCATTGAAAAAGGTATAAAAACCCCCGGTAGCCCGATATCCATGCCGGCAAAAGGGGGTGTTTCTGATTTAACTGAACAAGATATAAAGGAGGTACTGTTATATATGCGTGATAACTTTACTAAAAATTAGTACAGCAGCATTTTTATATTGACGGTTAAAGGTGCGATCTTGAGCTTGTGCTTTAAGAATTTATAGATTATGCAAATCGTCCATGAAAAATGGATGCTGTACTGGAAAATTGTAATAAACAATTATAAAACCGGGATGAGGTATCTTATGAAAAAATTACTAACAACCGTTATTACCGGAACCAGCCTCATTTTTCCTGTTATGGGGGAAGTGGTCTACGCCGATGCAGCCCATGACAGTGGCCAATATGTTTCCAGGGCGCAATATGAGCAATTAAAAAATGAAATGGAGAAGATGAAAAAACAGATTCAGTTTCTGGTTCGTGAGCGTTCGAAAAGGGCGCCTCAACAACACACAACAACAAACAAGGATGTTGCTGAATTGCGTCAGCAAGTCAAGACACTCAAAAAACAAACCGAGGCGCAGAAAGACGGCACAACAGGATTTTTGCTGACCGGTTACGGTTTTGCCGGTTATACCGATTCGGAACGATCCGGCTCTTCATTCAATGCCGGTTTCAATCCTATTTTCCTGTGGCGTTTGCGGGAAGATTTGATTTTTGAAGGCGAGATGGAGCTGGAACTGGAAGACGGCTCTACAGAAGTTGGTCTGGAATATGCCCAACTTTCTTATTTGTTTAATGATTACATCACAATCGGCGTTGGTAAATTTCTCAATCCTTCGAATTACTTCATCGAACGCCTGCATCCTGCCTGGATTAATAAATTACCCGATAAACCCATTACTATGGGGGGTAACAACCGGATTCAGGCCAGCAGTCAACTGGGTGCTCAGATTCGTGGCGGTGTGCCTTTGGGTTTGACGCGAGGCGAGTATGCGTTTTATGTTTCCAATGGCCCGTCAATGCGTGCTGATGGCTCTTTGAGTTTCAAGGATTTTCCCGATGGCAATGATAGCAAAGCGGTGGGTGGGCATATCGCCTGGTGGCCCTTTGCCGGATTTGAAGTCGGTTATGGTTTTGAAGTGGCCGGTGTCAATGACCCATCGGGTGGTCATACCCTGGATGTCATTACCCATGCCGTTGACATGAATTACCTGAAGACCAGTAAGTATTTACTGGGTACGGTCGATTTGCGTTTCCAGTATGCGGATCGCCAGGTTGATCGTTCCAGCAGCCCAATGTTGGCCTTTGATAACGCCAGTTCTGGCGGTTATGCGCAAATCGCTTACCGGCCCGGTATGTCCGGGGTGCCGGTGGTCAAGGATATGGAAAGCATTTTCCGTTTTGACTGGATTGATCTTCCCAATGCTGCGAATTTTCACAATGAGAAACGTTGGACGGTGGGTCTGAATTATTATCTGGCCGTCAGTACATTGTTTAAATTTGCCTATCAGTTTGACAAAAAGCAAGGTTATTTGAATGACAATGCTGTGCTTTTCCAGGTGGCCACAGGTTTTTGAGGAGATATCATGTTTAGAAAATTTAACTTTACAGTCATAACCGGGCTGACCGCGATGCTTTTAGCGATCGGCGCTTGTCCTTCGGTTGCAGCAAATCAGCAACAGAATGACCAACAGGTTTCCCAATCGGGAATGCAATTATGGGCGGATAATTGCGCCAATTGTCATGCCATGCGATCGCCGGATTCCTATAGCGATACGCAATGGGACGTGGCGGTTTTGCATATGCGGATGCGGGCGAATTTGACTGCGGATGACGCCAATGCGATTGCTGAATATTTAAAAGCGGCGAATTGAAATATTTTTATGACCTGGGTTTGTTTAAATGAAGATTGAGTGTTTGAACAAACCCCGGGTTTTGAAACAGTCAAATATTTTCTTTTGAGGTTGATAATCAATATCCGTTATGAAAAACGCTGAACCGCGCAGTTTTATTGATTGCTCTCTGGCTGAAAAGCTTTTGTTTACCTGTTATTTATTGCTGACCGGTTTGGCTTATCTGATGGCGATGTATTATCTTTATACATCGCACCAGGGCCATGATGGAAAACCTGGGATATCCATCGAGGATATTGTCGATACCTACTATGGCAATCGCAGTGGCACCCGGCTGGAGGCCGCCATTCGCGGGCCGATGGCCGCTTATATTCAAACCGAAGACCGTTATGTGGTTGTGCAGTGGCTAAAAGACGGCGTTTCCAGGGAAGACTATCAAACCCAAATTTACCCGATTTTTGCCAAAACTTGTCTGCAATGTCATACCCCCGCGTCAGGATTGAATATTCCGGATTTGTCTACTTATGCGGGCGTACGTGAGGTTGCCAAAATCGATACCGGCGAATCCCTGCACACCTTGGTCAAATTGTCGCATATTCATTTATTCGGCATTGGGCTGGTTTTGTTTATTCTGGGGTTTATTTTCCAGTTGACGATTCTGCCGGGATGGATCAAATACCCGCTGATCGTCATACCCTTTTTGGCTGTATTTGTAGACATATTGTCCTGGTTTCTAACCAAATGGGATCCGATTTATGCTTATACGGTTGTTATTGCTGGTGGCTTTTTAGGATTTTCATTAAGTGCCCAGATTTTGATCTCCCTGTATCAAATCTGGTTTTTGTCTTCTGAACCAAGGCGATCCAAAAATAGTCTTTTAAAGACCTATTGGGTTGTGCTGAGTGTTTGTTTGATCAGTTCTTTTGTGGTGTCTGCATTTGCCGTGAAATTAAAACCCCGGCAAAAAGAAAATCAACGTCTGGAGAAAATCAAGAACATTTTATCAGTTGCCGGCCTGAAGGATGAAAATGCCGATATCGATACGATTTTCCAGGAACAAATCAGCAAGCAATGGATAGACTTGAAAACCGGTGCAGTGGTCGATGGGCAGGGTATGGGGCTGGACAAACTGGATATCAATGCTTTGGCCAAACATCCGATCTATGGTGAAGTGATTGTGAAAGCGCAGGATCTGGCCCACATTAAACGGCGTCCTAAGTATATGCCGGTTTATTTTGTCAAAACAGCCGGAAAGATCAGTAAAATTATTCTGCCGGTTTATGGTAAGGGCCTATGGTCAACCTTGTATGGTTTTCTCGCTTTGCAGGCCGATGCCAATACCATTGCCGGCATCACGTTTTATCAGCAGGGTGAAACTCCGGGTTTGGGCGGTGAAATCACCAATGCGCGTTGGCAAAAACTTTGGCAGGACAAGCGGGCCTATGATCAGCAAGGCCGTGTTGCAATCCGTGTCATTAAAGGCCAGGTTCCGGCTGATGCCGCCGATGCAATATATCAGGTCGATGGGCTTTCCGGGGCGACATTGACCAGTCGCGGGGTAAACAATCTGGTGCGTTATTGGCTTGGCGATGACGGTTATGGACCTTTTCTGAACAAGTTCAGGGGACAATACGATGGATGAACGGGAAATTATTATCCTGGGTATGCTGAGCTTCACCGGTATCGTATTGATACTGGTTACGGTTATTTTAATTGTTCGTTCCCGGTTGGTCGCCAAAGATCAGGTGAGCATTCAGATCAATCAGAACCCGCAACATGAATTGACCGTGCAAAGCGGTGACAAATTGTTACAAACCCTGGCCGGGCAGGGTATATATTTACCTTCAGCCTGTGGCGGTTCCGGTACTTGTGGACAATGCCGGGTCATCGTGACCCAGGGGGGTGGCAAGGCACTGCCATCCGAACAGTCCACACTCAGCCATGCCCAGATACGCGCCCATTATCGCTTAGCTTGCCAGCTTGCCGTCAAGGAAAATTTGGCGATAAAACTGCCGGTTGAATTGCTGGACGTGCATCAGTGGGAATGCCGGGTACGTTCCAATCGGTGTGTGGCTACTTTTATCAAGGAATTGGTGTTGGATTTGCCCGCAGGGGTCGATATCCATTTTCGTGCCGGCGGTTATATCTTATTGGAGGCACCGCCTTGCCATATCGATTACCGGGATTTCGAAATTGATCCGAAATACCGGCCAAGCTGGGATCGGTTCAATTTATGGCAGTACAGCGCCGAACTGGATAAACCGGTAACCCGTGCCTATTCGATGGCGAATTATCCGGGCGAGAAGGGCATACTGATGCTCAATGTACGTATTGCTTCACCGCCGCCAGGCAATCCCACAGCGCCACCGGGCAAGGTTTCTTCGTATATTTACAGTTTAAAAGCGGGCGATAAAGTCAAAATATCCGGGCCGTTCGGTGAGTTTTTTGCCCGTGAAACCGATAATGAAATGATTTTTATCGGCGGTGGTTCCGGTATGGCACCAATGCGATCGCATATTTTTGATCAACTGAAACGTTTGCATACACGGCGCAAAATTTCTTTTTGGTATGGTGCCCGCAGTCTGGGTGAGGTGTTTTATATCGAGGATTTTGACGGTCTGGCCGAGGAGTTTGATAACTTCACCTGGACTATCGGACTTTCAGAACCTTTGCCGGAAGATGACTGGCATGGGGCGACCGGCTTTATCCATCAGATTCTCTATGATAATTATCTTAAGGATCATCCAGCACCGGAAGATTGTGAATATTATTTGTGCGGTCCGCCGATGATGATTTCGGCGGTTACAAAGATGCTGGATGAGCTGGGTGTGGATGCAGAAAATATTTTGTTCGATAAATTTGGTGGTTAATTCAATCACTACTCTCTAAAGGCATGGTCATGAAACAACATCATTGCACGCATTCCGGTTCACATCAGCAGGGCGTTCAGGCCCGTTTGCACGGGCAGTACAGTTGTCCGATGCACCCGGAAATACAGCAGCAAAGTCCCGGCGATTGCCCGAAATGTGGTATGGCCTTGCAACAAGTTTCGCCACCTTCTGATGCGCAGCAACAGCAATACGTCTGCCCGATGCATCCGGAAATCGTGCGCGATGAACCCGGAGATTGTCCAATTTGCGGAATGGCGCTGGAAGCACGCGCTATTCAAGCGGATCAGGACCGGATGCAGATGATAGCAATGCGGCGGCGGTTTTGGCTTGGTTTTGTATTGGCCTTACCGGTCTTTGTGTCGGCGATGATACACGATTTGGCACCCGCTTTGCTAACTCCATTTGTCGAAACCCGGGTTCTGCAATGGCTTGAGTTCGCGCTGGCGACACCGGTGGTCGGGTGGGGCGGCTGGCCGTTTTTCCAAAAAGCCTGGGCATCGTTGCGTCATCGTCATCTCAATATGTTCAGCCTGATTGCCTTGGGTGTGGGGGTGGCTTGGACTTACAGTGTCATCGCTACCTTTTGGCCCGGTATTTTTCCTGATTTGATGCGCGATTCAGAAGGGCGGGTGGCAGTTTATTTTGAAGCCGCAGCCGTTATCACCACATTAGTGTTGCTCGGGCAGGTGTTGGAATTACAAGCGCGCAGCCAAACCGGCGCCGCCATTAAATTATTATTGGGACTGGCGCCCAAATCGGCACGCCTGGTACAGGACAATGGTGAAGAAGTTGATATTGCAC
This sequence comes from uncultured Methylococcaceae bacterium, assembly GCA_964509475.1. Classification (GTDB taxonomy): domain Bacteria; phylum Pseudomonadota; class Gammaproteobacteria; order Methylococcales; family Methylomonadaceae; genus CAZDXJ01. The sequence continues at coordinate 37,649 of CAZDXJ010000005.1, forward strand.
TTGATCAGGTTCAACCCGGTAATATTTTACGGGTACGGCCGGGTGAAAAAATTCCGGTTGATGGAACGGTATTGGAAGGCTCCAGTTCAGTCGATGAGTCGATGGTCACCGGTGAATCCATACCGGTTGAAAAGAGTCGCGGGGACAGTGTGATTGGCGCAACGGTAAATGGCTCTGGAAGTCTGCTGATATGTGCCGGGAAAGTTGGCAGCGATACTTTGTTGGCGCAAATTATCCATATGGTCAGTGAAGCTCAACGCAGCCGCGCGCCCATTCAAAAACTGGCCGATGTGGTTGCTTCCTATTTTGTACCGATTGTCATTTTTGTGGCGGTGGGAACGTTTTTTGTTTGGTGGATGACTGGCCCGCAACCCCGGCTGGCCCATGCCCTTGTCAATGCGGTATCGGTATTGATCATTGCATGTCCGTGCGCACTGGGGTTGGCGACACCTATGTCGATTATGGTCGGTACCGGACGGGGTGCTATGGCCGGGGTATTGATTAAAAATGCGGAAACTCTGGAAATTATGGAAAAAGTGGATACCCTGGTGGTTGACAAGACCGGTACGTTAACGGAAGGAAAACCTCAGTTGATTGCAATACAAACGATCTCGGGTTTTTCTGAGCAGGAGTTATTGCAAATGGCTGCCAGCCTGGAAAAAGCCAGTGAGCATCCATTAGCCACAGCCATTGTGGAGGCGGTAAAAAAACAGACTTTGCCCTTGCTACCTGTCAGCAGTTTTGCATCGTTGAGTGGATATGGGGTTAGCGGTCAGGTCAATGGCCATTCGATCGCTCTGGGCAACCGGAAATGGATGCAGAAACTGAATATTGATGTGCAAATGCTGATTGAATCGGCAGAAAAATGGCGTGCCGATGGACAAACGGTTATGTTTGTCGGTATCGATAATCAGGCGGCGGGCCTGCTTGGTGTTGCCGACCCGATCAAGGCATCGACGGCAAACGCCCTAAAGGCCTTGCATACAGAAGGTATCAAGGTTGTCATGTTGACGGGCGACAGTCAGACCACAGCACAAGCCGTTGCCCGTAAACTGAATATTGACCAGGTTCATGCCGAAGTATTACCCGAGCAAAAAACGGCTGTTGTCAAACGCCTTCAGGCGGAAGGTGCCATCGTTGCTATGGCCGGGGATGGCATTAATGATGCGCCGGCACTGGCGCAAGCGCATGTGGGAATCGCAATGGGAACGGGCACTGATATCGCCATGGAAAGCGCCGGTGTTACCTTGGTGAAAGGGGATTTGTCGGGCATTGTCAAAGCCCGCCGCCTCAGTCGGGCTACCATGAGTAATATCCGGCAAAATCTGTTTTTTGCTTTTTTTTACAATGCCCTGGGCGTGCCTGTTGCGGCAGGGGTTTTGTATCCGTTTTTCGGGTTATTACTTTCCCCGATGCTGGCGGCTGTGGCTATGAGTTTCAGCTCGGTTTCGGTGATTGCCAATGCCTTGCGTTTGCGCAAAGCTGCCCTTTAGACAAGAAATCAATATTAGTTGACTGTTCATGAACTCTGAACATTACGCACTGGTAGTGAATTTTTTGTGCGGATATCGAGGGATACATTGAATCGGTATTTTGAGCGGTTAATTACATTCATGTAACTGGATTCCGCCTGTTCATGGCGGAATGGCGGTTTGGTAAGTGTCATTCCGGCAGGGATTGCCAGAATCCAAGCCCAGGGACGGAACGCCAGAGGAGCTGTACAGCAACATTTTTCATGGATGATCAACATGAACTATAACTTATCGGAGCCACTGAAAAACCATACCGTCCGTCAATGTTTTGCCGGTTCCATTGCTTGTCCATATTTTAATTCAGCCAATAAAAAGACACTATTGCAATCACTCTTTTAGAATAACGTGGAGCAGAGTATGGTCAGAGAAACAGAGCGACATGATGTTGACAAAGCTTTTGTCATGCAACGCAAACTTTGTCTTGAACAGCTTGATTCCAAGAAAAGGATGGAGCTTATAGCGATTATTGACAAAATTGCCGGTGTCGAGGAAGTGTCGATTACGGAAGAGCGTATACTCAATATTCGCTATGATGCGGCACGTGTGCATATCAAGCGAATAGAAGCGGTTATCGAACAGTGTGGATGCAGGGTTCGGCAGGATTGGTGGAACCGCTGTAAATTGATTTTTTATCGTTTCACGGACAGCAATGCAAAAGCAAACGCTGTGTATCACCCCGGTTGTTGTAACAAACCTCCCAGAAAATAATATCTCAGTATCTGCGCGAAATTGCTCTATCGTTGTAACGACTCACCCGGTTGTGTTGTAGCCGGCGCAGGTCATTGATTTATCAGGACACGTGCATACATCCCTGTCGTTCGGCATAACATCCCAAGTTAGGCAAGCCCAGCCCTTCCACGGAAGAGCTGGGTTTGCCTGATAAATCAACAACCTGCACCGGCTTTTCAGAGGGGGTGAGTCGATACGAGATATTCCCTTGTTATTGATAAGGTAGTTGAAAGTTCAAGCCCACTAACGTTAAAATCACAAAGCTCCTGGGCCGAGTGCAATATTTTGTCTGGACGCTAAATAAACAGGGAACAGTCATCCAGGTATGTAATCGGTGGGACTTGAGGTCGGCGTTTAATCGTAACTGCCTTTGTTGTTTTTTGAATGGATTGGTGAATCGGGAGATTGGTTGTGAATGTTAAAACAAATATCTGGAGATACCCGATATATGGTTTGGTTACGTTATTATGCCTTGGCAGTGTCGATTTGTGTGCGCGGACTAAAATAGCAATTCTTGATTTTGAACTTAAAGACTTGACCTTGGCTCCTCGACTACCAGAAGAAATCAAGCGTACCGCATCTATAAAACCATTATTGGAAAAAGCCGGTTACGGAATTGTCAGTATCGATCACGCAAGCCAAGGGGGGGCGCAGACAGTGGTATTGGATATTTGTTTGCTCATAACGATGTTGCGGCAAAACTGGGAAAACAATTTGGTGCTGATTATGTATTAGTCGGTAGATTGCACAAACCCAGTTTTTTGTTTGCTTATTTGATGGGTCATTTAATTAGAGTCAACGATGCCAAGTTGATCGGTAACTATGTTTCTGAGACAAAAGGGACTGACAAAAAACTGATGTTAAAAACGGTGGAAAGTCTCGCTGTAAAAATAGACAAAACACTGGATAATCGTTATATACCTTCTTCTAAAAAGATAAAAATCAAATAAGAAACATAAAATTCAATGCATATAGCCATTTGTACGTGCTATCAATAATGATGTTTACAAGCACTCCCAAGTGGCGTGGTTTATGAAAGTGAAATCATGCCCTTGATGTCGAGGCTGATGTAAACGTTACAAGTTACTGGAACTCAATCGATGAAAGCTATAAAAAATATCGCCATCATAGGCGGTGGTCCGGCATCGAGTACGCTGGCGACCCTGTTATGCCGAAAGGGCTGTAAAGTTGTTATTTTCGCAACTTCCGGGCAAGCGCCGATTCTGGTTGGTGAATCATTAGTGCCGATGATTGTACCCATGCTACAAGATTTGGGTGTAGAACAGGAAGTTGCCGTTTATAGCGTATTAAAACCGGGGGCTTGTTTTACTTATAATGCGAAGGAGGTTTTTGAATTTCGGTTTAGTGACAATCCCAACGATCTGCCGGCCTATGCGTATAATGTGTTGCGTAAGGAATTCAATGCCACCTTGTTGGCGAATGCGCAAAAAGCCGGAGCTAAATTAATTGACAGAAAAGTGCAATTGAGCCGGATGGGTAGGACGGACAAGATAAAACTCGATGCCCAGTCGCTTCAGGAAGCCGCCGGTTGTTGGGATGCCGAAGAGCCGGATTTGATCGTTGACGCGGCGGGCCGGGCCAATTTGATTGGCCGCCTTCTGGATATACCCATGCAAAAAGGGCCAAGACAGGATGTTGCCCTGTTTGCTCATGTCGATGGCACCGAGCTTGTTGATCCGGGTTATGTACACAATGATCGCTTGCAACAGGGATGGTGCTGGCGTATCCCTTTGCCGGGCCGGGTTTCACTGGGATTTGTTGTACCAGCGGATTATGCAGCGGAGCATGGTGAATCTGCGCAGCAACAATATGATCGATTATTGGCTGAAGATCCGGTTTTGCAGCAATTGGCGCCGGATGCCAAACGTTTGACACCTGTGTTGCGGTTCAATAATTATCAATCCCTTTCCAGGCGGTTATCGGGTAAAAATTGGGTTATGCTCGGTGATTCCGGCGGTTTTGTTGATCCGGTTTTTTCCAGTGGCTTGTTAATTGCAATGGACAGCGCTTATAAACTGGCCGATGTTCTGTTGCGGCACAAACCCTTACCACATTATGAAAGCACAATAAAACAGCACTTGCAAGCGTGGTTTGAAATTGTCGGGCATTATTATGATGGCCGGCTGATGACCAGCATAAAAATAGGTCAGACTTTGGCCGATACCCGATCCGGCCGTTTGATGGTGCCCTGGATCAGTAAGCATATGAGCCGGATTTTCAGCGGTGCAGCAGCGAGTAAACGTTTCAGTCTGTATATGTTACGGTTTTTGGTAAAATACGGTCTACGTGGTAAAGATCCAAGAGTCTATCATATTAAATAAGCGACAACTCCGGGACAGAATATAAAACCTGATCATAACGGGCTTTTTACATTCCTTGAGACAACAGTTGAAACATTCTTTTATTTTTTCATACCGTGATGAGCACCGGAATTTATTGCGGTAACGAAACCAGATGGATTTATTCTGATGAACCAAGCTGAAATCCAGGCGGAAGAAATCGCTGTGCGTTTATGCGCTTTTTTGCGTGACAATATTTTGGCTCCAGATGTTGCAATTGCGCCCGATACCGATCTGAATCTTATTGGCGTGGATTCTTTTTCACTGATGGAAATCATATTGTTTATCGAACGTTGTTATGGCCTGGTATTACCGCCTGAATCCCTGACACCGGAAAATATAACCAGCATCGATAGCCTCAGTCGTTATTGCGCATCACGATTGAATCAAACCGATGTTTGAACAAAGTTTCGTATACCCGGAGCGTATGGTGCTCAACGGGATAGATTATTTTTTATTGCAATTGGATCGACTTATGGCGCGTTCCTGTAAACGTCATAATGTCTGTACATTCGTTGTCCGTTTACAGGGGACATTGGATCATGAGAGCCTACAACGCCAGCTCGCTGCACATCCAGCTTACCGATGGATAAACCGCTTGCGTCTTCGGCATGTGCCGTTCAAGCATGCGCAATGGCTTGTTGATAAACAGGCAAAGCTTCCCGCGCTCAAATCCTACCCGCTTGCCGAGACGCAAGATTTACCTCATGAGTTGCTGGCTACTGCTTTACACATTGAACGGCAAGCGCCTTTTAAAGTTGATTTGCTTCAGTTTCCGGAAAAATCTTCCCTATTGATATTTACCTGGCATCATGCCTTGATGGATGCGCACGGGGGCGAATTGTTCATCCGGCATTTGGGTGTTCCAGGGCGATCAAATCCCGGATTTTGGGAAAAGCCCTCCGAACTGATGCTGCCCTTTATTGAGCAAGCCAGAATCGCCCGGGATATGAAACGGTTTCTTTTTGAAACTTCAAAACCGCCATTGCTGACGTTATATCGGGAAAAAACGCCTAGGCCGGTGTTGCGTTATCGGGTGTTGTCCCTTTCCAAACAACAAACGCACGCTATTGACGAGCGGGCGCGGCAGTTGGGTACAGGTTTTCTGATCAGCTTGTTTTATTTGGCGGCAAGCGCTTATGCGGTTGCCCGCATTCAACAGCAACGCGGTGTTGCATTGGATGATCTGCTGGTTCCGGTACCGCAGGATCGGCGCCGCAGAGGCGCGCAAGAGCCATTGTTTGGTAATCGGGTCAGTTTTCTTTTTTATCGTATTCCTGCTGGCGTTTTGCTGGATTTACGACAATGCACGGCTGCGCTGATCGAACAGATGCGTGATCGGATAAGTTCAAAAAGTCCCCAACACTACTTACTCATGATGGACGGGTTACGGCGTATGCCAGGCTTGTTGTACCGGTTTTTACTTAAATCGCCCACCCAGGGCTTGATGGGCAGTTTTTTTTATTCGGATACCGGTGATTGCCTGCCGAACTGCGATCAACTGTTTGGTTTGCCGATCAGCAGTGCCATACATTATCCGCCCAATGTGTATCCTCCCGGTATGACCTTTGTATTCAGCCGCTTTCGTGGTGCATTGCAAATCACTTGCGCTTATATGGAACAAGTGATTGAGGCGCGTGAAGTCGAACAATTATTTCGGGATTTGGGTTTTGCATTGCTTGCCGAAGAGGGGACGGATGCAGTGTGATATTGTGATTGTCGGTGCCGGAGCTGCCGGTATTGCAGCCGCCGTGGCAGCGTCGGAATCCGGCTTGCGGGTGATTTTGGTCGAGCGCTATGGTTTTGTGGGTGGTTTGGCGACCAGTGCGATGGTGGGAACGCTTTGCGGGCTTTATTATCGCAGCCGGCAGGGACCGCGCTATGCCGTGCAAGGATTTGCCCGTGAATTTGCTGAACGTATGCTGGCCGAATATGACCGTCAACCGGTCATGGCGACTGAGGGATTGTATTTTTTACCTTATCAGGCCGATGCGTTTCATCAGCAGGCGGTGCAATGGCTTGTCCAGTCCGGCGTACAACTCATCCTGCATGGTATGGTTACCGATGTAACTATTGATGTGGAAAGGATTGTCCGGTTGACCGTGCATGGCATCAATCAGCGTTTTGATTTATTCCCCAAAGCGGTCGTGGATTGCAGCGGTAATGCCCAAATATCGCGTCTGGCCGGATTGGAATGTTATGAAGCCCCGGATTATCAGGCGGGGGCCTTTGTTTTCCAGGTCACGGGTTTGCCGGTCATGCCAGAATACACATTGGCGCTTAATTTGATACGCTGGATTAAACGGGGTATTGAATGTGGCGATTTAGAATCCGGTTGTGAACGGCTGTCCATCGTGCCGGGGAGCTTTGTACAGGGTTCTTCTGCCTTGTTTAAATTGGGCCTGGATGTATTGTCCGGTAGCCAATGGATGAATCCAACCGATTATGAACGGATCGCGCGAACGCGCAGTTACGGAATTATCGCTTATTTACGGCGCACGGAGCGGTTATTGGCTGATTTGCATATCAGCGCAATGGCAACGCAGGTTGGCATTCGTTCCGGTCCCCGTCCGCAAGGTCTAAAATTACTCGATAGCCGGCAGCTGCTTGCATGTGCCAAGCCGGATGATGGCGTAGTGATTGCGGCTTGGCCGATTGAATACTGGAGAGGCCAGCGCAAGCCGGAAATGGAATATTTCAGCATGGACGATTTTTATCTGGTGCCCGCACCGGCTTTGGTTTCCCGGTTTGTTAAAAACCTGTTTTTTTCCGGCCGGGCTTTTTCGGCAACTGAACGGGCCATGGCTTCTGCGCGGGTGATAGGAACCTGTCTGGGAACCGGTTACGCTTCCGGCAAGCTGGCGGCCGCTTATATAACGGAGGGTAATTGGCAAACTGCAATAACCGGAATTCGCGAGCGCCAGGTTTTTGCCGAAGATTGATTATGTCGACCTATCAAATACTTGAACAGGCGGTCGATAGTTGGCCGCAATATCCCGCTATCATCGATAGCCAGGGTTCGATGAGTTATAGCGAATTGTATAAACAAACCGAAGCCTTAAGGAAAAAATTAATGCAGGCCGGTTTGAAGCCCTGCATGGGTTTGGGCGTCATGGGGCGGAATGGTCGTTTTTTTGTCGCCGCAATGTTGGCCGGTATGGCCTGTGGTGCCACGGTACTGCCCTTGTCGCCTCAACTGAAAAAGGCGGAAATGAGCCAAATTCTGCAAGACACCGGCTTACATGCGGTTTTGGATGATGGCAGTGGTTTACTCGTTATACAAGGCCGTCCCTTGGCGATACCCTTTGCGGATCAAATGACCCGTTTCACCTGGACAGGAGCGGTATTGGACAAGGCAATGACCGGCTTATCGGATGCGGCGTTTATCCGTTATACCTCGGGAACGACCGGTCGCAGCAAAGGTGTGGTTTTATCGCACCGGCGTATATTGGAGCGGGTTGCGGTGACCCAAAAGGCATTATCCCTGGAACCGGGTGATGCTGTACTCTGGGTTTTACCGATGGCGTTTCATTTTTTGGTCAGTATTTTGGTTTATATCCGCAGTGGCGCCGCTATCATCGTCTGTAAGGATTTGCTGGCACAAACCTTGATTGATGCCGCCAATCAGTACAAAGCCACCTTGTTATATGCTTCGCCCATGCATTTCCGGCTGTTAGCGGCGGATTTGTCCGGTAAACGCATGCCCACGCTTCGATATGCGATATCCACGTCATCGGCCATTCCAGCTGCCATTGCCAAGTCGTTCAGGAAGCGCTTTGACAAGCCACTCGCTCAAGCCTATGGCATTATCGAGGCGGGATTGCCCTTATTGGACAATTTATCGGATGCGGCTTGTCTGGAAACGGTGGGCTTTCCGGTTGATGGCTTTGAAGTTGCTTTACTCGATGACGATTTTTCGACACCGGTTGGAACCGATCAGGTTGGACATCTGGCGGTAGAAGGCCCGGGAATGTTCGATGCCTACCTGAAACCCTGGCAGTCGGCCGGACACGTGATGAAAAAGGGTTGGTTTATGACTGGAGATTTGGCCCGCTATGATGCAACGGGCCGGATTATTGTATGTGGACGCAAAAAAAACCTGATCAATGTTTCCGGTAACAAGGTTTTTCCTGAAGAAGTTGAAGCCGTATTAAACAGTCATGCGGATATTGCCGATTGCCGGGTTTTTGGCGGAAATCACCCGCTTATGGGGGAAATTGTCTGTGCCGAAGTCGTTATGGCTGAGGGGGTGATACTCGATTCGGAAAAGATTCTGCGTTTTTGCCGGGACAGACTTTCCACCTACAAGGTTCCCCAACGCTTGCAACAGGTCAATCGTATTGAATATACGCGCAGTGGCAAGATAAAAAGAATGCTGGAAGCCAGAGGATAGAAAGTGCCAATATTTGAAATACAAGGAAATACAAGGAAATAAGCTCAGACCGGTAGAGCAGAAAAATTTCTCGCTCGAAAAGGAACTGCAATCTCTCATTGAAGAAAATCTGGAGGTTATACTCCGCACGCTCATGGATGCGGAAAATGAACCGACCATCAGGGCGCGAAACGCCTGTCACCTGAAGTATAATTGCCGCTTCTTTTTACTGCTGGTGATGCGAGGCGTTAAGCGACTGAATATTTTTCCGTATTTTGTTGATTGGATCGCTTTTTACAGCGGATTTTCACTTTGCGGGGGATAATTTCTTGGCCGTTTGTCTGTTTTACGGCTAGACTTAGACCGATAATATACATTCAAGTTATGATGTCAGTTTATTATTCATTATTCAGGCGGAAAAATATGGATTTAAAAACAGCAAAACGATTCATTTTTTTATCACTTTTGATCAGTCAAAGTATATGGGCCGGGCATTCGGAACAGGAACCGAACAATAACGCTGGTGCTGCTAATCCTTATATTTTGGGGATACCCATGAGCGGGGATATCGCTTATGGCGAGGAAGACTGGTTTTATTTTGAAACACTGGTGGATCATCTGTTTCTGGATATTTTCCGGAGGGGTGAGTTTTTGCAAATCGAGGTGTTCAACAGTGATCTGGAGTTGATTTTTACAGGCGGTGGCGGGCAGTCACAGATTGCCAATATCGGTTTGGAAAAAGCAGGAAGATATTATATCCGGCTGCGTGGGCACAACAGTGAATATGAATTTACGGCCCGTTTAAGCGATGAGCCGGTTTGTAACGGCTGTGAAGCCATGCGGGGCAATAACGCGACCTTTGATCCGAATACCGGGATGGTGTTTATACGCACGATTGATGTTTTTGATATTTTTGGTGGACGCGTGCCTTATGAAGTGGAATTGAAACAACTGCCACAAAAAAATGCTTCGGAACCACTTAAATTTGAATTGATCAGAGCCGAGCGCATTTTTAAATAAGCCCATGTTTTGTTGGAAAATGAGTCTTTGTAAACCACTCATTTTCCAGCCACATCGGATAGGTTATTGTAATTTTGCATTCAAATTGTTTTTGTCGCCAATAATGACTACGGTATGCCAACGATTCATCCAGCTTCGGGATTCCTGCAAATAACGTATTGCAACAATCGTTTTATTGCCAGCTTGAAAGAAAACAGTTCGTTCACCGCCACTTTTTGTGGGTTTTATATCGGTTCGCCATTCCAGCCCTAAGCAATTTTTAATCAATTCCTTGCCCTTGATATAATCCTGTTTTGCAGATTCTTTACCTTCTTTTGCCTCCCAATTGCAGAGGTAATTATATAATCCGCTACTCCATTCCCATATCTGACATTGTTGAGCTTCAGGAAAAGCCTTGATAGCCGACCAGGTGTTCAGATTGTGGGCGCGTCTAAGGCTTCTTTTGTAATTTTTGAATTGACTGCGATGGTCGGCAATCAGGGCCTTTATGCGGCTGCAAGACTCTTCTTCCGAGAGCGTATCCGGATCGGCAGGTGTCTGTGCACATGACGATAAAAACAATGAGGCACTCATTATTAATGTGGCAATGAGTCTTACAGATTTAAAATTGACAACAAAATTCATTGGTAACCTGTCTGCTTGACTGGAATTTCAAAATTAAACAACGTGATTGTACCGCGCTACATCATGGCGTCATCATACGGGATTGTCAAATGGCTCAGTGTCCGGTATGAATGTGCATCTGTTGCAGTCCAGAAATTTACCTTTATTAAAGACGAAACGATAAAACTCAAGCTCAAGTTGGTTGAAAAAAACCTTTTTATACGGCTCATCCCCACCAGATGATTTCTTTTGTAACATTAACGTACTGATATTATGGATATATTTTTATTGGCATAATAAGTGCATGTTTTTATGATGCTCTCTTTTTTGGAAGGATCGATTGACTTGCTGTAATAGCAGCTTTGCTGAACCGTTACAAAAATTTTTCACCCGAAAAAATTTTAAACTTATACTCATGAAAATATTAATCAAAAATTCTCTGACTGCCCTGATACTCATACCGTTGATTGTCACTCCAGCCCTGGCAAAGTCAACAAACAATATGTTTGGTTTTTGGGGTTCGGTGACATTAAAAGGTGATTTTAAAAACTTTTCCGAAAAATTAAATAATTTTCATTGGCAAATCATGAACCAGTCCCGTACCCGTGAAGACTCGGCGAAAGGTTCACGATTGACTGAAAATTTACTCTTTGGCCAAATCGGTTACCGGTTGAATCCACATGCTTCCCTGTGGATTGGTTATGTTCATGATTGGATTCACCCACTTAATAAACCCGCTTTTCAAGAAAATCGGATTTATGAGGATTTCGTCTGGAAACAAAATATACAAGACTTCAAACTGTTGAGCCGTACCCGTATGGATCAGCGTATCAATCAGAGTAATGGCAAAACCGCTTATCGGGCCCGGCAATTTTTAAAAATCGCTCACCCCTTGCCCCTTGCAAAGGGACTCAGCGCTTATGTTGCAGATGAGGTGTTGTTTTACCTCGATAAAAACAGTTTTGGCAAACAGGGTTTTTCTGAAAACCGTATATTAGCTGGTCTTGGCTATCAGCTAAACCGGACAGTCGGTATTGAGCTTGGCTATCTGGGACAATATGTCAGCACAAAGAACGGGAGTAATTTATTTACCCATAATCTGCAAGCTGATATTAATTTTAAATTTTGAACAACTTAACAAGTCATAATGAAGCAGCGAATCTGCATATTATACTCTGCGCGGTCACGGATGCGAAAAATGAATCGACCATCGGGGCGCAAAACGCCTGTCATCTGGAATGTTTAGATTGCGGGGCCGGCGGATTGGAGTCCCCAGGCATTATGGCGACATCCAAAATTCCGCAAGCCCAGATCTTCCGTGGAAGGGCTGGGCAAGCCGTCTGTCAACAGCTCCCAATTGCCCGATCATTTTCCGCATTCATAACCGTGCGGCGTGTAAAAACACTCTTGAACCCCAACAACAGCTATTTTCAAAATCCGCAACCGTGACCGCGTGAAGTATAAATCAGTTGTTTGTGTAGATTCTCATGATCCTCTGGCAGCAGTCCAGGGTGCTGGCGAATGGATGACCGGGCCAGTTTGTGTTCTCTGGCCCGGTTAGAAATGAACCCATCAAACGCTCATCGCTTGCAGACGTTCTTCCAGTTCGGCATCGATCATTGCCTGATAATGACGAAGCAAGGTGCTGTCGGTTGGTTTGGGTTGTTTTGAAGATTCAATGAGTGCGCGTTGATGGCAGATAAAATGCCGCCGTAATGTTGCATCTTCGGGAATGCTGAGCTTTATTGCTTGAATATCTTTTACACCGATTTCAATAAAATTCTGGGCTTTTTTCAGGATTTTTTCAGTTGAGGTTTTTTTGAAAGCCTCATATTTATTGAGTATTTTTTGTAGATAAGCTTCATCATCCAGGCAACTGTCCAGCTCATTCGCCAGCAATGTTTCATGATGCCGGCGTAATGTATTATCAGAAGGTTTGGATGTATGCAAAGATTCTATGATTGAACGCAAGTGGGTCAAAAAATGCCGTCTCAACACAACATCCTCGGGAATGTGTTTCTCAACGGATGGTTGGCTCTCTTCAGCTATTTCATCATCCCGATGCTGGACAACGGGTTCGGGTATTTTTTTTGGCTGTTCACGGGGTATGGCCTGCTGATGAGCCTGGAAATGTTGAAAAAGCCGTTGAACGCAGCTTTCATCCGCCAAACATTGCTCCAGCTCATTATTGATCAAACTGTCGTGATGGCGGCGCAGGGTATTGTCGGTTGGTTGCGGACCCTGCAAGGATTCAATGACTGCCCGGAGATGACTGACATAGTGGCGTCGTAATGCAGAATCTTGCGGAACATGAGCGCCAACTGTTTTTTCCTGTTTTTCGATATGGGGCTTGGGTTGAGGGGCTTGCTGTTTTATAAGCGTTTCATCATCCAGGTAGCGGGTGACAAGCCGGGATGCTTTTTGAATTTGTCGATCTGCCAGGGTTTGTTGGTGGGCCTGGAAACGTTGAAAAAGCCGTTGAACGCAGCTTTCATCCGCCAAACATTGCTCCAGCTCATTATTGATCAAACTGTCGTGATGGCGGCGCAGGGTATTGTCGGTTGGTTGCGAACCCTGCAAGGATTCGATGATTGCCCGGAGATGACTGACATAGTGACGCCGTAATGCGGAATCTTGCGGGATATGAGCGCCAAATTGTTGTTGTTTTTTTGCAAGTAACTTTTTCAAGCGTGCAGCTTTTCGCCGCTCTTCCCATTCTTTAAGCTGTTGCTGGTATTCATAGTCGCGCTGTGCCTGCCGCAACGCTCTTTTGCGTTTTTGAAAATGATTGGCGATCACGGCTATCGTGATCAACGCGAACAAGACTAATATCTCTATCATAACGCCTCTCCTCAGATTTTATAATAATGGAAATAAAATCGGTTTATTGGATTATCCTCTTTCAAAATCAAAGATTCCAACTGTTTTGCTACCGGCAGGCAATAGAACCGAATACTTTTTTTCAAAAGCGACCTTTCACGATATATCAAATTGCAGATTAAGCAAATATGTGAGCGCCTAAAAATTATTGAATATTCTGAGATATTTCCTCCTCTAACTGGCTTTCAAGCTCGGCATCGATTGTGGCATTGTAGTGACGAAGCAGTGTGCAATCCGTTGGACGCGGCTGCTTGGTCGCTTCGATTATAGAGCGCAAATGGGTGATGAAATGCCTTCTCAAGGTCGAGTCTTCAGGAATTTTCTGTATTGTCCTGGATACTGCGGCTTGGGTGATCGGCTTGACAACCGGTTGCGGTGCAGGTGTTTTTTTTTCAGGCTGGTCATCGTGAATATACTTGAGAATGCGGGTTTCGTCAGCCAAACATTGCTCCAGTTCATTCGCTATCATCGATTCATAATGGCGGGCAAGCGTACTGTCGGAAGGACGTGGTGCATGGCTGGCCTCAATCATGGCACGCAAGTGTCCCAGGTAGTGGCGCCGTAATGTAGAATCTTCAGGGAGTGTTGGGGGATTTACCCTGGCAGTTGGTTTTATTGTTTTTTTAGTCTGTTTTTGTTGGCTTTGCTCAATAATCTCCATTTTGCGCAGAGCTCTTTTTTTATTTTGGAAATAACTCGCTATAGCCGCAATAACAAAAAGCGAGATGAATACTGTTACCTCTATGACCATAATCATTCTCCTTTTTTATTATAATTTTTAAGTTTTTTAAATAAATTTCTCAATCTGGATTATCCTCTTTCAAGACAATGATTCCAATAAGAAATTGGTAATTATTGCAAATTGTAAAAAATATTGACAGAAAGCCGAGTGTATGAATGGAAGGAATAAGGGTTAAGAGAACAGAGCCTGTTCAGGAATCAGTTATCCGGGCGCAGGCTCTGATAGGGCATCAGATGGATCCCCCGGGTCAGCAGGGAAATACCGATTTGTTCATCACATCCGAGGCGGTTACGCCGGGCGACATGCAAGGGCACCTGGACATGTAAATAAATTTGCCGGTTCGGATCGATGGCGACACGCAGATTGGCCAGGCCTCCGATCTCCAGATATTCAATGATTTTACCGTACAAGGGGTTTTCCTGGTTCCCCCTGGAAGGGCGATCACGGCGGTGTAACAAAATATCGGAACAGGGAATCATCCAGCATACCGGCTGCTGAACCGGAAACCGGGGCTGGTAGTTTGCTTCCAATTCCCTATCCTGCCAGATCAGACGGGTGATCCGGGTGTTTGCGTCATGCCCCAGAATCCGTGCAGTAAACAGGTTTTGCTGGTTCATCAAGCGGGCGACGGTCGCGGTTTCAGGATGGGTGGCCAGATATTCCGGGGTACCGGTTTGTAAAATTTGACCTTTGTACAGAAGCGCCATTCGATCCGCCAATAATGCACTTTCTTCCAAATCATGGGTGACTAAAATCGTGGGCATGGCCAGGGTTTTGCGAAGCGCCATCAATTCCCGGTAAAGTTTACGCCGGGTGACCTGATCGACCGCCGAGAAGGGTTCATCAAGCAAAAGCACTTTGGGTTGCCGGGCCAATGCACGCGCCAGGGCAACCCGTTGCCGTTGGCCGCCGGACAGGGTTTTGGGATAGCGGTTTTCCAGGCCTTGCAGATGCACTTTTTTTAACAAAGCCAGAGCCTGGCTGCGGCGCTGTGTCTTTGGTATCTTGTTTAACGCCATTTGAATATTGTCCAGTACGGTTTGGTGGGGAAACAAGGCATAATTCTGGAATACCAGGCCGACATGCCGCTGGTAAGTGGGTAAAAAAAGTTTTTGGGCGCTGTTTTGCCAGACTTCACCCTGGCAGACAATACGGCCATAGCGGGCTTGATACAGACCGGCAACAGCGCGTAATACCGTGCTTTTGCCGCTGCCGGAAGGTCCCACCAGGGCCAGTATTTCCCCACTTTGGCAACGCAGTTGCACCGCTAACGGGATGGGCCGGGTTTGTTGCAAATCAATCTGGATATCGGTTCGGGTCATTGAATCGTGAACAGCTTGCCGACAGACGATAAGTCAAAGATAAGGTCAATATTGAGAATAGCAATAAACTGAGTGATATGACGGCAGCGGCCTGTTCATCAAAGGCCTGTACCCGATCATAAAGACTGATGGCAATGGTTTGGGTTTGGCCGGGAATATTACCGCCGATCATCAATACAATGCCAAATTCACCGAGGGTATGGGCAAACGATATGATCAGGGCCGAAACAATGCCCGGCCAGGCCAAAGGCAGTTCGATTTTCCAGAGTATCTGACCAGGCCTCATACCGCAACAGGCGGCCGCTTCCCGAATTTCCACGGGGATGGCGGCAAAAGCGCGTTGCATCGGTTCAATGGCGAAAGGCAGGTTGAAAATAATCGAAGCAAAGACCAAACCCTGAAAGGTAAAAACCAGACGGATGCCAAAGGTTTGCTGCAACCATAAGCCAAACCCCTGAGCGGGGCTGAATGCAAGCAACAGATAATAACCCAATACGCTGGGTGGCAAAATCAGGGGCAGGGCGATCAGGGTTTGCAGCACGGATTTACCAAAAAATTGCCGATAGGCCAGGCCGCGTCCGCATACAATACCGATGGGCAACAGAAAACAGAGTGTTACCAAAGCCAATTTGACGGATAAAGTGAGGGCCGTCCAATCCATGGTTTGTTCTCTTAAGGGGTCGTGTAACCGTAATGCCGTAAAATGCGGCGGGCTTTATCCTGTTGCAGATATTGGTAAAACTGCTTTGCGGTGGTACCGGCCCGATTGAGCAAAGCCATAACCTGTTCAAGAGGGTGATGCAGTGCTTGCGGAATCAGCAATGAACGGGTATTGCGTTTCAATGCCGGTGTTTGCGCCAGGGCATAAGCGGTCAAGCCCGCTTGCGCGGCTCCGGATTGGATAAACTGAGCCGCCTGGGCGGCATTTTCGGCCAGTACCAGATGAGCTTGCAGAGCTGTCCAGAGTTGTTGTTGCTGCAAAACCTCGCGTGCAGCAAAACCATAGGGCGCATGTTCGGGGTTGGCGATGGCGAAGCGTTGCAACTGGCCGTTGTCAATCGCTTGCTGGAGTTGCTGCCAATATTGATCCAGATTTGTTGGTGCGGGTTTGTTGTCAGGGACAAGTAGAACCAGGCGGCCCGCGGCATACAAAACCGGTCTTTGCTGGAGCCGGTTTTGTTGTTGCAGCCGGGTTATATAGATACGATTAGCGGATAAAAACAGTTCAAAAGGGGCACCTTGCTGAATTTGCCGGCTCAAATTGCCGGAAGAGGCAAAACTGAAACGCACGCTTTTGCCAGTATCCTGATGAAAGGTTTTAGCAATGTCGCGTAACGCGAACTGAACGCTGGAAGCGGCTGCGACCAGCGGAATATCAGCCGCCTGTAGCGAAGTAACCGCGCCCAACCACAAAAAGGCTATTACCAACAAGCACCGCGTAATTTTGTTCAATAACATAAGCCTATTGTACAACGATTTCCGGGTTTCGTCCTGATGTACAAATCTGGATATTGCCGATGCCAACGCCCGCCGCTCTTTGAGTTTGCAGATTGGGTTAGCGCAGCGTAACCCAACCCACCAGGCTTTTGTGTTGTTCATGGTTCATTCATTTGATATGCAAAATCTGCAAGCCCAGCTCTTCCGTGGAAGGGCTGGGCAAGCCTGTCTGCCAGCAGGCAGGTGTGGCCGCGTGCAATAAACCTTGTCGGTATTTCAAGCGATCAATGACATCCCTGTCACTGGATTCCGCCAGTCTGTGGCGGAATGACCACTGCCATTAAGTTAAGAAAATATGATTTGGGTGCCGATGCGGCTTGTCGTACTGTGCGGATAAATCCGCACCTACATCCATAAATCCATTCAACAAAATGGCTTGACTTAATGGCAATGGGCGGATCTGCTTCATTCCGGCAGGGATTGGCTGGAATCCAGGCCCAGGGATGGGCATCCGGCAAGCCCAGCTCTTCCGTGGAAGGGCTGGGCAAGCCGCCTGCCAACAAATCCCAATTGCCCGACATTTTCCGCCTTCATAACTGTACGGAGTGTAAAAAACACTCTTGAACCCCAACAACAGCTATTTTTAAAATCCGCAACCGTGATCGCGTGAAGTATAACTGACGTTTTTTGTCACAATTGAACAAATTGCTTACACAAACAAGCCTGTGTATTTAAAACTATTGATTGCCAAGATAGTGGTGCTGTTTTTTAACTTATTATTTTTTAATAAAAATTAAAAATGTAAACCTGAAAAATAAAAATTGGCACATAAATTGAATGATCTTGGGTGTGTTTATATCAATCCAACGAGGAGAACATCATGAAAAGAGCACAACAACAAGGTTTCACCCTGATTGAATTAATGATCGTCGTTGCCATCATCGGCATCCTGGCAGCGATTGCGATTCCAGCTTATCAGGATTACACCAAACGCGCCCACGTCAGTGAAGGTTTGGCATTGGCCGGTGCGGCTAAAGCCGGTGTCGCCGATTTTTATTCGGTTAATAACCGCTGGCCGGCAAGCAACGCTTCTGCCGGTTTGGCGGCTAAAACAAGTATCAAGGGCAATGCGGTAGACAGCGTTGAAGTTAAAGCCAACGGCGTTGTTGAAATTACCTACAACACGAAAGTGGAAAGTGCAACCAAAACACTTCAACTGACACCAACAGATGCCAATGGTTCCATCACCTGGACCTGTACCGGCGGTACCTTGAACGATAAATACAAACCTGCTAACTGCCGTTAATTTCCATAGGCAGCACAAAGAGCCTGATAATCTCAGGCTCTTTATTTTTACCGAAAGGAGGAATCTCATGTGCCGATTATCAAAAACAAGGGGGTTTACCCTGATTGAGTTGATGATCGTTGTCGCCATTATTGGTATTTTGGCCTCGATTGCGATTCCAGCCTATCAGGATTACACCAAACGCGCCTACGCCGCCGAGGGTCTTAATCTTGCCAATGCCGTTAAAACCGCCATCTGGGATTATTATTCCATGAACAATGCCTGGCCAGCCGATAATGCTGCCGCCGGTTTGGCGGGCGCATCCAGTATTATCAGCTCTGCGGTAACAAGCATTGCCGTCACTGGCAGCCAAATCGATATTCACTTTAACGCAAAGCTGGATAACCAGAACCTGATCCTGTCGGCATCCGCAGGTAAAGGTTCTTTACAATGGGACTGCGCAGGCGGTAGTTTGTCGCATCGCTACCGTCCCCGATCCTGTTGATTTTTTTATACTCCGCGCGGTCACGGTTGCGGATGATGTAGGTGCGGTTTTCGCATCCGTAAGCACGCGGAGCGAGTAGGGGCGTATTGCAATACGCCCAACACACGCCCAATACACGCCCAACACGCCCCCTACGTCTTAATCCCTTCGGATTCAGAGAAAGTTTTTATACTTCACGCGGTTACGGTTGCGGATTTTGAAAATAGCTGTTGTTGGAGTTCAAGAGTGTTTTTTACACTCCGTACAACCCTGCAAAGTGAGGGCGGGACTTGATTGGTTCGGCTGTATTCTGTAAGCTCTTACTCTTCATGACGCATTCATTTTCTGCATCTTTGACCTGGCAAATGCTGTTGCCGGTTGCCCTGGCTGTGATTTTATGCCTGACCGTCTGGCTTTACTGGCCCGGGCTGGGTGGTATTTTTTTATTTGATGACCTGGCCAATTTGCAGGTTTGGGGCGATTTGCAGGCGCAGACCCCTTTTGGCCGTTTTCTTGAATTTGTTTTTTCCAATCGATCCGGACCCACCGGCCGGCCTGTCAGCATGGCCAGTTTCTGGATCGATGATTTTGCCTGGCCTTCACATCCGCGTTCGTTTGAATACACTAACCTTATGTTGCACCTGTTGAACGGGGCGCTGGTTTTTTATGTAGTGTATTTATCCAGTTTTTTTAGAGATGATCTGAAAGCGTCGCAGCGGTGGATTATGGCGCTGTTTTGCATGACGTTATGGCTATGGCATCCTCTGAATAATTCAACGGCACTGTACATTATCCAGCGCATGACCGAACTCAGTGCATTGTTTATGCTGGCTGGCTTGATTTGTTATTTGAAGTTACGCCCCCAATGCCAAATACAAGCACAAAAAACCTATTTTTGGATGACGATTGGTTTGGGTATTTTTGGTTTACTGGCGATATTCAGTAAAGAAAACGGCGCTTTGCTGCTGACCTATGTTTTGGTTCTGGAATACACGCTGTTCAATGCAATGCCGGCCGCGTCCTGGCATCACCGCTGGCGGTTTATTGTTTTGACGTTGCCTACCGTATTTTTAATGGTATTGCTTTTCGTCAAAACCTTTGCTCAAGGCGTGGCGAAAGCCTACAGTCAACGTGATTTTGATTTGTTTGAACGTTTGCTCAGCGAAGCTCGTATCCTTTGTGATTATCTGTATCAAATCCTGTCACCGCATATGGGTGGAAGCGGCGTTTTTCACGATGACTATTTACCTTCGCGCGGTTTGACCGAACCGTTTACGACCTTGCCGGCCGTGTTGACGGTTTTTTGCCTGATTGGCACCGCCTTGTATGTGCGCAAGCGTTATCCGGTTTACAGCTTCGCAATACTCTGGTTTTTTGGGGGGCATTGGCTGGAGTCCGGTTTTTTGCCACTGGAACTATATTTTGAACACCGTAATTATTTACCCAATCTTGGGCCTTTGCTGGCGATTGCTTATTTTATCGTTATTGACAGCGCGTTTTTGCGGCGCAGAGTTCGCTTTATTGTTTATGGCACCGCCGTTGCATTGTTGGTTCTGTTTGCGGGCGTTACTCGGTACAATGCCATTGTTTGGGGGCAACCTGAAATATTTTCTGCCATTACCGTACGCGAACATCCACGATCAGTACGCGCCAACCAGACTGCTGCGCAGATTGCTTTTATTCAACACGATTTGCAACAGGCCCGTTTTTATATCCAGCAAGCCTGGCAGGCTAACCCTCAAGATGGGGCTTTGCTGCTGGAGTTATTACAACTGGACTGCGAAGCGCAAACATTGACTTCAGATTTCATGGCAGAGCTGGAGCGACAACTTACTAAAGTGCATTTTTCCAATGCGGTCGTTCCCACTCTGGAACATTTGTTTGTAGACTCGAAAAAAGACAAATGTCCTTTGTTTCAAGGTCGAGAATATCAGCATTTGATAAATACCTTGCTGCAAAACCCGAATTTTCAAACCGCTTATGTACAACATGCGCTTTATTATTGGCTGGGCCGGAACTATGCGAGGCAACGCTTGTTGTCGCCAGCGATTGAAGCTTTGGATAAGGCATTTCAATACAAGCCGGTTGTTAAAATTCCACTGCAACAGGCCGTCTGGTTGAGCAGTGCCGGTTTGTATGACGACGCACTGACTTATATCGACAAAGCCAAACGCTTTAACCAAACCCAATCCCTGTTGTTTCAGAACATAGGCAGGCAGGAAATCCGGTTTTATGAACAGCAGATTATCAAGGCGCAGGCGGCTTTGATTAATGTGCAATAAATTTGATATCAATCTTTATCGCAATATCGCTGACCGTAGTTTATCGATTTTTCCATTATGGCCAGAACGGCGGGTGTATATTTGAGCGCATCCGAAAAAAGCCGTTGTATATCTTCCTGAGTATATTCATGCACGATTTCATTCCTTATTTCCTTGATAATACGCATTTGTTCGGTTGATTCAATCAAACCTCTTTTTTCGGCATGATGCACAACGTCGATCAAGGTACCCTGGTTTTCAAATTCGACATCATCAATGGATCGAAAAACCCTGCGAATCAGATAGTCAATACTGCGGGCAAAGCGGGAACAAAGCGTTTCCAGGGCGTCCATTGCTTCCGGTAGGTAAGGTGTGGACAGGGGTATTTTTTGACAAATCCGGTAAGACCTTGCCAGCCAGTAATATTGGTTTTCCAAGGCTTTTATGTTTTGTATGAGGAACTGCTGACTGCGTGTCATAATTCAACCGCTTGTTGCTTGATTTTGTCAATAAACGGGTTGTGTTGTTTGCCGTTATCCAGCAGTATATCCAGTTTTTGTTCGCCAAACTGCTGATAAAAAGCCATGCGGATTTTTCGGATATCGGATTTGCCCAGTTTTTCGCTACGAATCAACAAATCGATGTCACCGCCTTTTTTTGTATTATCGACTCTGGAACCGAAAAGGTATAAACGCGCTGTTTTATCCAGATCATATAATGCTTTTTTGAGCAGGGCGATTTGTTCTTTTTCTATTCTCAATCTAAACCCAAAAGATCATGTATTTTTTCAGTACCCATGATATACCGTACGCGGCCACACTTGTCTGTTGGCAGACAGGCTTGCCCAGCCCTTCCACGGAAGAGCTGGGCTTGCGGATTTTGAATATCAAATGAATGAACCACGAAAAACACAAAACCCGGATCGGGTCGGTTCGGCGATAGCCATAACCCAACACATGAACCTGGGCAACGAAGCGCCGTTCCAGGGCATTGGCCGATTCGCTGCGCTCCTGTCGGCCACCGGGCAGGTGATCGGCCAGGCGCTGTGTCGTATTCATGGTTCTGTGCTGTGCGGATAAATCCGCACCTGCCCCATGCAATATTTGTTTTTACGGGATATGCCCTGCTCAACCCTGTCGGGCGACTCCGGCAAACCGGTCTGCAACAGGTTTCGATGTCTGCTTTATTTTCCGCATTCGTAACCGCGTAGAGTATATAACAAAAACCGGATTATGATAACATTGCAAAAAACAGGGTGCCGGGCAAGCGCTGCGATTGCGGCAAGCGTTTCGTCTGAGCCAATACAAAAACAACGAACTCAAAATAATCAATATGAAAATCAGTATCATCCTGCCCGCCAAAAATGAGGCACAAAATCTTGCTTCCTTACTGCAACGTATTGCCGCGATCTTACCTGATGCGCAAATCCTGCTGGTCGATGATGGTTCAAGCGATGCCACGGCAAGTATCGCCCGGCAAAACGGCGCCCGCGTTATCAGTCACCCTTACAGCCAGGGCAATGGCGCAGCGATTAAAACCGGCGCCCGCAACGCCAGCGGTGATATTCTGGTTTTCATGGATGCGGACGGTCAGCATAAACCCGAGGATATTCCCCGTTTATTGGAAAAGCTGAATGAGGGTTATGACATGGTGGTCGGCGCCCGCAAGGCCGATACCCACGCCTCATTGACCCGGCGTTTCGGCAACGGTTTTTACAATGGGTTTGCATCGGTTATGACCGGACACCGTATCGAGGATTTGACTTCCGGTTTCCGTGCCGTCCGAGCCAGAAAATTTCGCAAGTTTTTGTATTTACTGCCGAATGGATTTTCCTATCCGACCACCAGCACGATGGCTTTTTTCCGCTCCGGTTTTCCGGTAGCCTACATCCCCATACAAGCCGGGCAAAGAGCAGGCCACAGTCATATCAAATTATTCAAGGACGGCACCCGGTTTTTGGTGATCATTCTGAAAATCGGTGCCTTGTTTTCGCCGATGCGCTTGTTTTTACCGATTAGTCTGGCTTTGTTTTTTACCGGATTGAGTTATTATGGTTATACTTATTATATGGAAACCCGATTTACCAATATGAGTGCCTTGCTGTTTACCACTTCGGTGCTGACGTTTTTGATGGGCATTTTATCGGAGCAGGTTTCTTCACTGCACTACAAAGGTATCGACAATAACACCGATCAACAATAAGGTTTAACAAGATGAAAAAACCGGTTTTACTGCTGGTCAGCCGCAATTATCCGCCTTTGGTTGGCGGCATGGAACGGCTTAATCAAAAAATGCTGCTTGAGCTGGCCAAAGATTATCAAACCGTGTTGGTCGGGCCGGAACATGCGCCGGTTGTGGACGGGGTGCCGGAACATCTGTGGCAATGTTCGATGGCGGCACCCGGGCGGTTTTTGGTTTCGGCGCTGTTTAAAACCCTGGTGGCGGCCAGGCGGCTAAAACCCGATATTGTCCTGGCCGGCAGCGGCTTGACCGCGCCGATTGTCTGGTTTGCCGCACGTCTTTTCAAGGCACGTTGTCTGGTTTATCTGCACGGCCTGGATATCGAAGTCAAACACCGGTTTTATCAATGCTTGTGGCCGCCTTTTTTCCGGCGCTTTGATGGGGTCATCGTCAACAGCCATTTTACCCAAGACCTGGCTGTCAAAGCTGGTGTTGCACCGGAACGGATTCATATTGTACATCCAGGCGTGGCCTTGCCCGATCGACAGCAATCCGCTGAAAAACGTCAGACCTTCAGAAAACAGCACCATCTTGGCGATGCGCCGGTGTTGCTTTATGTTGGGCGCATTATCGAACGTAAGGGACTTTTACCTTTTGTTCAATATGTCCTGCCGAAAGTTATTGCAAAATATCCGGATGTGCAATTGCTGGTTGTGGGTGATAATCCGGATCAAGCCTTATTAAAACAAAACGATGAACGTCAACTTGTCAAAAATGCACTTGTAGCTCAAAATCTTGAGGAGCGGGTGTTTTTTTTGGGAAGCGTCTCCGATGAAGAATTAAACGCCGCGTATTTTGCGGCGGATGTATTGATATTTCCGGTGCAACCTTGTTTACACGATAGCGAGGGCTTTGGTATGGTGGCTATTGAAGCCGCCGCACATGGCCTACCCACGGTTGCGTTTGCTGCCGGCGGTGTGCCGGATGCGGTGGCCGATGGGGTTTCAGGACGTCTTGTTGCAGCGGGTGACAATAGCGGTTTTGCCCAGGCCGTTTGTGAACTGTTGGCGGCTCCGGCTGCCCGTTACCGCGATTCCTGCCGGAGTTTTGCCCAAGCCTTTGCCTGGGACGCTTTTGGACGAAATATCAGAGAAATCTGTCATTATTTTGGACGCTAAGGTGACAATTCCCCAAATATCTAAAAATCGTCAACCGCACGCTGTTCTTGATTTGGCATCGCGTCATTTGAAAGCGGTTAAAATTGAGCGTTTGTTAAATCTTGCAAGCCGAAAACAACCGGTTAAACTATTGGAAATCGGCACGGGATCGGGTGGCATTGCGCATTATTTCGCCACCCGTTCTGCAATCAATTGTCAAGTAACCGCTGTGGATATCATCGATCAACGTCAGGTGCATGAAGGTTTTGATTTTCGGCAAGTTCGCGATACACAATTGCCTTTTCCCGACAAGCATTTTGATGTTGTCTTGACCAATCATGTGATTGAGCATGTCGGCGATGGCCAGGCGCAAAAAAATCATCTGCACGAAATACATCGGGTCATGAGTCCAGAGGGCGTTGCTTATCTGGCGGTGCCGAATCGCTGGATGCTGGTTGAGCCGCATTACCGGCTGGCTTTTTTAAGCTGGCTGCCCCAATCATTACGCACGCCTTATTTGCGCCTCATGCGGCGGGGGCGTTATTATGACTGCAATCCGTTCACACTGGGCGCTCTTGAACGGCTTTTGCAGGAAAGCGGATTCAAATACCGTAACCTGGGCCGTCAGGCTTTACGGGAAACCCTGGTGATTGAAGGTGATAAAGGGCGTCTTGCCAAAATGATTGCAAACCTTCCCGATAGGGCGCTTGACCACCTGGCTCCCGTTATCCCAACCCTTATTTATCGGCTTGAGCATCGACAATGAAAACATCCATAACGCCGGCTGTCTGGTTTCCGGCAATTCGTGCGGGCAGCGGCACCGATGTATTTACTGAACGTCTGGTCGAAGGTTTGTGCCAACGCGGTTTACAGGCTGAAATTAGCTGGCTGCCTCATCGCGCTGAATATGCGCCCTGGACGGTTGCTGAATTGAAACCACCCGCATGGGCCAATATTGCTCATGTCAATACCTGGTTGCCGCAAAAGTTTATCCCCGACAGCCTGCCTTTTGTGGCGACCATGCATGGTTGCGTCCATGATGCCGCACTGGAACCTTACAAGCGCTATTCCCAAGCACTTTATCATCGTTTTTGGGTGAAAAAAATAGAACGTAGAGTGCTTAATCATGCCAAACAGGTTACGGCTGTCAGCCACTATACGGCGCGGCAAACCCAAAAAACATATTCGGTTACCAATATTGAAGTGATTCATAATGGCATTCGACTGGATGGCGTTTTCCAGCCAGAACAGGCAAGACAAGAGCATCGCCCGTTCCGTTTACTTTATGTAGGTAACTGGTCTTTGCGTAAGGGAACAGATTTATTGATGCCCATTATGCGACAATTGGGATTGGGCTTTGAGTTGTATTACACCGCAGATCGCGATAAGGCATGTTCAACGGCAAAAATGGCTTCCAATGTCCATTCATTAGGCCGCCTGGATAGCCCAGAAGCAATGGCCAGAGCTTACCGGGAAGCGGATGCACTGTTATTTCCTACCCGCTTGGAAGGTTTACCTCTTGTTGTCCTGGAAGCCTATGCTTGTGGCTTGCCAGTGATTGCTACAAAAGGTTCGTCTTTGCCTGAGGTTATAGATGATGGTAAAACCGGCTTGTTATGCCCGCAGGATGATGTGGCTGCTTTTGTTAATGCCGCGCGTCGGCTTGCTAATGATTTCAACCTTTGGCAGCGCATGGGAAACGCGGCGCGTGCGCGGGTTGAAGAATATTTTGGAATCGATGCAATGATTGAGCACTATATTGCCATATATGAAAAGGTTCTTGCAAATTCATGAATCTGGCAGTGTTGGTGCTTTACCTAGACAAGCCAGTACTAAAGCGTGCCATGCGACTAAATTTCTATATCGCATACAGCGTAGAGTTGCCCGAAGAGGCAGACTGATTATTCTCCCTATCAATAGAATAGTCCAGTCCAGATAACTGTTTGCCAGTTTTTTCATCAAGAGCAAATGCCCCTTTGCGACATGGTATTCATAAAATAAACTACCTCTTTGAGAAGAAGCGCTACCTTCATGTGTGCAGTT
>CAZDXJ010000006.1:0-56693 GCA_964509475.1 uncultured Methylococcaceae bacterium
GCTTTGCCTCAGCAGCACAGATGGCAGGTCTCGATTTTGAAAGTTTTAAAGCACGATTGACTGAGCATTTTAATAAGGGCTACATAATAGATGATGAGAGTGTATTGGAAGATATAAAAAATATACAAAAATTATCAGAACAGTGAAACTCGTATTGAATACCAGCCCCTGTTATTTTCCTTGGCAAAATAAATTATCTTCACTTATTAATTGACAGTGTGAATACAATCTTCATACCTCAAGGGGTGGCTGATGAATTACGTGATGATAACTTACAGACGCAGTTAGCGCTTTGTGAAGTATCTCAAATAGGCGCTGCGTATGTTCGTGGCACTATAGGATCATTACATCAAGGCGAATTCGAAGCAATTGTGTTAGCGCAAGAGCTTAATGCCGATTATGTTGTTTTAGATGATTTATTGGCACGGCGGAAAGCAAAACGTTTAGGTCTTCAAGTGATGGGTACGATAGGGATATTGTTATTTTTGGAAAAACGGAAAAAATTGAATGCTAATCAAGCTTGGGAAAAAATAATGGAACTCACGGAACAATATAGTATGTATTTATCGCCCCATATTCTTGAATATTTAAAAGGACAGTTGCAATGAATGAATCAAAACCCATAAGACATTTATTAGGCTTATCTGGTGGCAAAGATAGTGCGGCATTGGCTATTTATTTAAAAGATAAAATTCCAGAGATGGAATACTTCTTCGCTGATACTGGCGCTGAATTACCAGAAACGTTGGAGTTTGTAGACTTAATGGAAGATTATTTGGGTAAAGAAGTAATTCGTTTGAATGCAGGTAAGGGGTTTGATTATTACTTGAAGTTAAACGGTAATTTTTTACCTACAGCTCGTTCCAGATGGTGTACTACCAACCTAAAACTGAAACCTTTTGAAGAATTTGTGGGGAATGGCCCTGTTATTAGCTATGTGGCAATCAGAGCAGACGAGCCATATAGGACAGGTTATATTTCAACTAAACCCAATATTAAGGCTGTTTATCCTTTTAAAGAAGACGGAAAAGTAAAAGAAGACATTATTAATATACTTGAGGAATCGGGTATAGGAATTCCTAAGTACTATGATTGGCGTAGTCGTTCAGGATGTTATTTTTGCTTTTATCAACGGAAAATAGAATGGATTGGTTTATATGAAAACCATCCAGATTTATTTGAAAAAGCTAAGGAATTTGAATATTACCATAAAAGTAAAGGGCGTAATCATACTTGGTCTCAAGATGAGTCATTGGAGGAAATGCTTGCTAGAAAGGATGAAATTAAGGAAAAATTTCAGGTAATTAATAAAGATAGAAAAGCTACTAACCTAGTTGATGTTGTCCTAGATGAAGATGATGACAATGATGAAGGCTGTTTGGTGTGTTTTAAGTGAATGAGTGGAATGAGAAATGGCTCTGATTAGTAATGAAGGTGAACCAGTAACTCGGTGGTGGATAAGTAAAGGACTTGATGTTGTTAAAACTGAGAGAGATATTTTCTCAAAATCAAAAATGAGGTTGGCGAGGCTTAAATTTATAGCTGGAGCAAATCGTTTGGGAACAATAAAAGGATGGATGACTTCCGCTCAGCTTATTAATAATAGGAGAAGTCTTAGAGAATATGAATTGACTAATTTTGGTTTAGCAGTACTGGATAATGATCCGAAATTATTTAAATCGTCTACATGGTGGAGTATTCATTTAGCTTTATGTTGTTCTATGAACAGCGAGCCATATCCATTCTTTTTTTTAGGTTTAGAATCAATTACTAAGGATTGGGTTTTATGGTCACAATTGTTAGAGAAAACAAAAAATAACTTAGTTGATGAAACCGGTAAAAAATATAAGGATTCAACGATTGAATCTTTATTGAGTAGTGTACGAAGGATGTTTGAAAATGACAACCCATTAGCCGAGTTAGGCTTGATTGAAATATGCAAAGAACGCCAGGATTCAGGAATGTTCATTCGGCTTGGTTCACCAAAATTGACAGATGAAATATTGATTCATGCTTTAGCGATGTGCCGTTTCGCCCATTTTAGAAGTCGGGATAGTGTGGATTTTTCAGTATTAGCCAATACCGGGTTACCTAATTTTTTGTGTTGCTCTAAAGACCAATTGCGTCAAAATTATCAAAGAATGAGTCAAATGCATGAATGGCAAACCTATTTTAGCTTTGACCATGCTGTAGACTTAGAGTCTATTACATTTAAAGATGCATGTGATCCTGATAAAACAGTCTTGTTGTTATTACAAAAAGGACAAGATACCTGGATGTGAGGAAGATATAAATGGATTTGAATTTTTTGCATCGTACTCTGAAAGAGACTCTGTCTCAATATCATCTCAAATCAAACATTCGTTATAAGAATATTGCTTTTTCCAGTAAAAATCTTGCTGCTCTTGATGATATAACACAAACATTAAGAATCTTATTGCCGGGTTATTCTGTATGGCAGAATCCGGGTAAACAAGGAGCCCCTGAATTTCTTACCACTATGAAGAACTTTCGGCAATGTATTTCTGATATTCAACAAGAAGGAATCATTATTCATCAACCGGAACAATGGTTGAGTCATTGGCCTTTATTAGAAAAGCAAGCATTCTGGTCAATGCTCGGGATGTGGCATGACCAGACTAATATTGTTTTAGTCTTCGCTGAAAGCCATGAATTTCAAAAAACTAATAACGATTATTTTAAGCCGTTGGCATTAGATGGTTTAAGCATTTGTTTGTGGAGACCTGCGCGTGCTGAACAATAGAAAAAGAATAATAGCAAGATGGGGTAAGCGTGCCATAGCCCATCATGCTTTATGTATGAGGTCAAAAGATGGGGTTCATTCTGTTCTACCCATCCTATGGGCTACACCTGATTACTCGTTGAGATAACAGCTTAACGCTACGATTTAGACAAGGAATAAGAATGAATTTGCATGATATCATCCAAATTAATCCCAACCATACCAGTGCGGCTGTTGTACTTGAGCAGGGTGTTTCTGATAGTTCTTTAGTTAAGCACTATACGCCGACTCAGGCATCAATTCATGTCTTTGAGCATTTTTGTCATGCGGTTTTACCGTCAGCAACGCCTGAACAACGGGCTCTGAATTTGTATGGCAGTTATGGCTCAGGAAAAAGTCATTTAGCCGTTGTTTTAGCACAATTATTGCATGATGGCGCCAATACACCTGGGTTTAATCAACTCATTTCGCGCTTACAACAGGCGGGTAAAAGTCAGTTGGCTGAAAACTTGAAAAATACTTTTTTACCACAGACTGATATTGACGCTAGACCTTATTTGTTAGTTTCTCTTTACGCATCCGGCACAACTTCATTAGGCGCAAAGTTAATGGAGGGATTGTACGATGCTGTGCAACGCGAAAGAAAATTCGATGTTAAAGAAATATTACCCTCAACAGAGTATGAAGTTTGCGTAAAGCGTTTTGAAGATATGATTGCAAAAGATCCTGCCTTTGCAAATGAGGATTTGTCGCGATGGGAACTCGATCAAAGTACTTTTTTGACTACGGAAGATTTACTCATTGCTTTAGAAAACCATCAACCATTAGCGTTAGAAGTTTTTTTACAATGGCATAAAGCGGTTTGTTTTGGACAGCCTTTTGATATATCGCAAGCAGGCGGTAAAAATTATATTGCTGCTTATCTGGAAGCTGGAAAAAATCTTGCCGAAAAATATCAATATGGCGGGATAGTAGTGTTATGGGATGAATTTGGCAATGCATTGGAAGATTTAATTGGCAATCCGGCGCGTAATGCCGGACAAGAGATTATTTCTCTACAGCAATTTGTGGAAACCGTTTGTGACCCCGATAAAGGGCATACCTTTTTTGTGGGTGTAACTCATGTTTCTTTCCCGGAATATGGCGATAGAACCCATGCTTCTGACGCAATAAAAGAGGGATTGGAAAAAATCTCAGGTCGTTTTCATAAACCGTTCAAAATTGAACTGAATGCCTCTGAAAAGGATGGCTATCATTTGTTAGGGATGCAGAAAGCCTGGTTAGAGCCGGGGCGTCAGTTGTTGGGTAAGGAGCAACCGACGAAGACTAGATTATTGGAAGTATGCCGTCGTTTACCTTTGTTTCAGCCATTGAATGAACATTTAGAACAGGTGTTTGAAGATGTTTATCCGCTTCACCCTGTTATGGCGGTTGGCTTGTTTAATTTATCGAAACTTGCACAAGCAAACCGTACTGCCTTGACGTTTTTTCGTGATAATGCGGGCGAGATTTTAAATACTGAGTTGACTGATTCAATGTTATGGCAAAAGGAATTGGTACGATTGCCTAAATTACTTGATTATTATGCAGAGAATCTGAAAAAGGTTGCGGGTAGCGATTGGCGACGATATGAACAAGCCATTGGCCAGGTTAATGGGGATACGACTGAGGAAATCCAGGCTAGGAAGGATATTTTAAATGTTTTGCTATTAGCGCAATTGCTAGGAGAAAGTTTTAAAGCCAGTGATGCGTTGTTAGCGTGTGCGCTTTATGATGATTTTCCAAATACATCCGCTACCGAAGCATTGAATCAGCATTTGGCTTGGCTGAAAGGCGCTGGATTAATTTGGAAAAATAATGTAACTCATTTTTGGACTCTGGCCGGAGAAGGGGGCATTGATGTTGATGTGCTGATTGAAAAGCAAATGCGTTTATTTTCTGGCCGGAGTTATCAATATTTATTGGAAACCTATCCGGAATTACAGGAAGATGTTTTACCTATTTTAGGTATTCACGATTTAGAGCCTTCTTCTTGCGGTATTATCCGTTCCTATGCTATCAGCCTCTTAACTCCACCGTTTAACCATGACCAACTAAAGAGGAAGAATCGCTCATTATCAGCACACGTTTTTCTTGTATTAGCGAATACTCAGAATGAGGTACAAATCGCGAAAGCCAGAATACAGGAAATGACTCAGTGCAATATTTATTTCTGGCTTCCTGAACAAGGCATAGAATCAGAGAAGATTGTCGATAATGATACGATTTTTAATCTGAATGATTTGTTATGTCGGTATTTAGGGATCAATGAACAACTCAAACAAGGTTCTGCCTTGTCAGAAGATTTACGCCGGCAGTTAGAAGCAAAATGGGAAGGTACGCGTCAGGCTATCAAGCATATGATACAAAACCTATACGGACGCACTGGCTTAGAGTCTGCTAAATGTCGAGTTTATCAAGCCGGTTCAATTGAGCCTTTATCATGTAACAGTTGGCATGGATTTAAAGAATTGCTGAGTACTGAGATCAATGCACTGTACCCACTGGAAGTATCGATACGGGCAATGAATATGAATCGCCTGCGTGACGAAAAATATTCAGGTAGCTCTAAAATTGTCAAGATAGTCGAACGTATCCTTAAATTTTCAGAAAACCCTGATTATCAAAATGATTTATTAGGCGAAAAGAAAGAGAGCAGCGAACTTTCAGCCTTAATTGACGGCATTTTAGGGGCTAACCAGTTGTTCATCCAACGTCCTGAAGGTTGGGATATTAAAGCAGTCGAGGAAACGGAGGGGAGCTTAAAGGATCTGTTGAAATTACTGCATGATACTTTGTTAAGAAAACGAGATAACCCTTATGTCGTTAATGAATTGAGAAATAAATTAGTCGCCGAGCCGTATGGACTACCGGCTTGTACACTGCCGCTATTTTCGGCGGTTGCTATTCGCCATGAAGTGAAGCGTTTACGATGGGGAAGCACTCGTGAGAGTAACTTTGCAAAGAATTTAGTCGATGCTTTCACTGAAAACAGTAAGTTAACTATCAGACGGTTTGAATTTTCAAATAAACAGCTTGGAATGCTATTTGCTGTAGGCAAATATTTTGGGCTAGAACGTTCACTAGAACAATCACCGGAAGAATATGCAAGTTATTGTGCTTCAAGATTAAGAGAAGAAATAAAAAATAAACCGGATGGTGTATTAAATTCAAATAAATTAGATATAAAAACCCAGGAGCTGATTAAATTTCTAAACACAGTAGGGAAAAGCGATCAAGATTTAGCTGATTTTTTGATTGATTTGTTGGAGGTAAAAAATCATTTACCTGACTGTGATATCGATGCTGTTATTCAGGCTGTTCAAAACTTGTTTGATGATTTTTTAAAGGTTGAAAATGCAAAACTGCTTGAAATTAAGCAATGTTGGTTCAAGCATTTTCCGAACAATCCAGATGAAAGAAAGTCTATTATAAGTCGTTTACATCATATAGGAACGCGGCCTGCTAATCAGCTTTGTATCATGTTAAAGCAGGCAAATCGTGCGCAAGATATTGAAGCAAAGGAAGTGATTTATAAGCTGCTCAATAAGCGCTTTGATAACAGTTCGGATTCTGATATTGGTCGCTGTATAGGCGTTATTGAAAGTCTATTTGAACAGGCAAAACAACCAGCGCCAGTAGAAAAGCCTAGCGTTACATCATCACCGATTTTCTCAACAAACGTATCTGAATCCAATATTCAATCTGGGGAAATAAGCACTTCAACTTTGCAGGAAAATGCAACTCAATTATCTTCATCTGCCGTGATGAGAGAGCAACTACAAAATATTTTGCGTTCATGTCATTTACCTAAAGAGCAAATTATCCAAGTATTAGAACAGTTATTAAAGGATTATAAGGATTAGTTCTATGGCTGTTTTGTTGGTTATTGATACATTTCAGATCGATTCAGAACCGGCGCTTGTCGCAAAAATGGATTTATCGTCAATCCAGCAGCTTAGACAAACGATAACTCAGCATTTGAAGAATGGTGATAAAAGTTTGTTGCGGGTTCGTTTTAAAACGAAAGCATTATATGAGCGCTTTAAGGATTTTGAAGGTTTAGATAATGTATTACCAACTCAACAGTTATTACCACGGTTAGTCTATCGCAGCCAGGTTGATGAAGTATTGCCTGACTGGTTAAGTAATGAACTGATTGTTCAATTAAATTTACTGGATCGTCAGGATTGTGATAATTCTGATTTTTCTTTGATTGAACGCATCATCAGAGCTTGTCATCCAGAACTGTTAAGCCAGGACTTTCTCATTTTTATTGAAGCGTTAAAAAAGCAACCAGAAGCATTCTGGCAGTTATTGGCAGTACCTGAAGTGCAACAACGTTTTCTTGAACATTTCCATTTTGCATTTGATTTTTCTAAGGGGCTGGCATCACTTTTTTTAGAGAAAGTTTTGGAGAAACAGCCCGTCGATGAGTTTTTAATGTTGTTAGCCTATGAGCAACATCAAGAGTTATTAAGGAAAAAATTTGCCCAATTCCATTTTAATGTATCGTTGCCGCCAAAGTTATTACCTATAGCTTTACTTCGTGTGCCTTTGTTAGCATTAACGGAAGCAAATGCCAAAGGGCTTCCTGCTAAGTGCATAATGGCATTAGAAGAATTAGCACGAAATGTAGAAAAAGGCAAAGCAGAAGTCGGCGATATTGCAAGTTTAATCATTGCGCCTTGGCCAACACTATTAAATAAATTAGCCGAATTATGTGAACAAAATGGGCAATTAATCGTTATACAACTGATCGAACAACTTGAAAGCCTTAATTCAAAATCAGCTAATCAATTAGCTGAAGAATTTAGAAAGTATATAAATCTAACGCAATTTTCCACTTTATCGAATGATGCGACGACTGAAGAAGTCTTGCAATGGAGTGAAGATTATTTCAAACTGATTCGACAGCAGTTTTTAGCTAATCAGACAGTCAATGAGGCGTTAAATTTAAGTTTCACAGAATGGTTGATTAAACAGTCAGCTCGTGTAGCGCGTTCAGATTCAGATTGGAGGCAATTTTCTAAGCGCGTAGAAAGTTTTCTGCAACAAGGTTATCTCGTTGTGATTTGTATCATTGATGCCTTATCTGCATTAAATCAAGATTTATTATTAGAGTGTGCTGCCCAAGTAGAGCATTTAGACCTGAGCAATGAAATGTTATTTGCACCTTTACCTACATTAACTGAAATTGGAAAAATGGCGATTCTGACAGGAACGCCAACTGCCCAATTACCTAATGATCAGGAAACAGCGATTAGACAGCGTTATCAGGCTTATTTACCTGAAAAAAATTCACTTAAGGTAATAAAAAGTTGGCGTTTTGCATCATCAGAGCACATTGATGACAATACTAATTTAGTTGTCTTTTTTGAGAACAGAATCGATGAACGCTTACATGCTTGTGTTGATTTTACAAAACATAGAAAAGATGTCTTGCCGATTCTAAAACAATCAATGTCTTCGGTTGATAGATGGAAAAAAGATGCCAGTTATATGAATAGAGATGTGGTATTTTTTATTACCGCCGATCATGGTATGACTGTAACTCAGTTTGATTATCAAGGACAAGCGTTAGGTGAAGCTAAAGAACGTGTTTTTAAAACGAAAGGTACGGTATTGAATGATTGTGATGATTTTGTGTTTATTAGGCAGAATTCAGATCATGGATACCTGGTGCCTAAAGAACGGGTTAGATTGAATGATGATGCTTTATTAACACATGGTGGATTAACACCAGAAGAAGTTCTAGTGCCTTTTGTGACACTCTCTTCTCGGCAGCCCGAAGTCATTAAAACGCCGTTAGAACTGAGTGTGCTGAATAATAAATGCCAGAGAATTGCTGATAAAACATGGCAGCTGAGTGTGGAATTATCTGCCAGTGTTGCGGTAAGAAATGTTTCGTTAAAACTTGAATCGCCTCTGATAGGTGAGGAATCAATCGCAGTCATTAAAGCGGGTACACGTCAAAAGCTATTATTGGACTTTTCAGCACTTTCTGAACAAACGGGCTTAACCGAGATCACAATTCATCTCAGCTATGATCGAGACGACGCTCATGAGCTAAATAAAAAGCAATTTTCCTGTGTTTTTCCTGAGTCATTGATTGAAAAAGATGCAGCAACTCAAGGCTTTGAGGACATGTTCAATTCATGAATAAAGAACAATTAGATTACAAAATTCGAGAGATTTTTAGTGAATTAACGATTGATAAAGCGTTAGTGAGAAAATTAAAGGTTCGTGATCAGCGTACAGTTCCAACGTTTGTTGAAGAATGGTTAATTTCCAGGTTCCAACAGCCAGGTAAAAGTGAAGCCGATATTTATAAAGATATTATCCATTTTATGAGTCATCATTTGCCTGCAAAAACAGAAAAGGAAAAAATTAAATACCGCTTACAATTAAATGAATCTGTTGTCTTGTTAGACCGCTTTGAAGCTAGGATAGATATTAATAAAGATAAGAAACTGTTGACTATTCCCTGCCTTGACGAACGAAATGCCCGTGTAGCGCATGAGGTTTTGGAAAAAAATCAAACCTTACTAGAAGGTGGACAGTGGGGTGCAGGCAGGCTGTCTATTCGGCCAGAAGGGAAAAATAAAGTAATTGAGTTGGTGGAATTTCATCCAATGCAGTCAGGTATAGTACGGTTAGAGCAACTTATTAGGGCCAGGCAGGAATTTACCACGCATGAATGGATGGCTTTACTGATGCGAACAATGGGATATGAACCATCTGCTTATACAGAAGAACAACAAAATTATGTGTTGTTACGGTTATTACCTTTAGTGCAGAACAATTTGAATATGATGGAATTAGCACCAAAAGGAACCGGTAAGTCTTTTATTTATTCAAACTTAAGTCGTTATGTTTGGTTAAATAGCGGTGGCGCATTAACTCAGGCGCAGTTATTCATGAATCTCAGCACTAAGGAGATAGGTTTATTAGGAAAGTATGATCTTTTAGTATTAGATGAAGGTCAGTCAATTAATTTTAAGGGCGCTGATGATATTCACGCCAAATTTAAAGATTATTTAGAGTCGGGACAATACAGTATTGGTCGGGAAAAGGTTACAAGTGAATGTGGCTTAATGATATTAGCCAATATTGATTTATATGACGGTCTGCCCCGCCAAACTGATTATATTAAAAATTTACCTGAAATGTTTCATGATGATGCGTTACTTGATCGTTTTCATGGCATTATTCCAGGTTGGAAAATCCCTCGCTTCACCACAGAATCTGCAGCTCAGGGTTATGGCATTAAAGCAGATGTATTCGGGCAGTACTTACATCAATTGCGCTCAGTCAGTCATATCGAGTTCCCTTATGGTGGGTGTCCCCATCTAAAAGGTGATAGTAGAGATGTGAAAGCTGTTACACGGCTTGCCTCTGCATTATCTAAATTGTTACTACTGAACCCAGATCATCCAGAGTATGAGAAATATGTATTAAATCCTGCTATAGTGCTTAGGCAAAGGGTTAGAGAGCAATTAGCTGAATTGAATCCGCATGAGTTTAAAGCGGCAGTCAATATTTATTGATAAAAATATATCTATGAATATTAGGAGTTGAGATGGACTTGAAAGGCGCTGAAGTTAGGAATTTTTATAAGATAAGGCCGCAATGTAAGTAATAGGCTTTAGCCTATTGCTTAGCATTGCCAATAACTCTATACTCTAAACTGCATACCGCAGGGTCTGCGGGATTTTAAGTCTGTGGAGTACATGTCAGCCCTGGGGAACAAGGGGTTGGTTGGCCGCCGTAAAAGTTCCCACAGAGGAACTTAGCGGCAAAAACCAAGCCATTTCCTTGGGCAATGTACGATGAAGCAGAAACCGGAAAATACCGTAAGGTGTTTTCACCTGCATATCGCAGGAATCCTCTTCCTTCAGGGAGAGGAGGAGGTCAAGAAGCAATAACATTGTAAAAGAATCTCAATTACATAAATGTCTTTGCAGAGCAACAAACCATGCCAAACCTCAAAAAAATAAATTTACTCACTGAAGAAGCCTATTTACAGGGCGAACTAGTTAGTGATG
Source organism: uncultured Methylococcaceae bacterium (assembly GCA_964509475.1). Lineage (GTDB taxonomy): Bacteria > Pseudomonadota > Gammaproteobacteria > Methylococcales > Methylomonadaceae > CAZDXJ01. The sequence goes on from CAZDXJ010000006.1 coordinate 10,831, forward strand.
TAAAACATGAACTGATTGATGGCTGTATCTATGCAATGGCGGGGGCAAGCGCTAATCATGAGCGGATTTCTGGAAATATTTATTCAGAGTTTAGAAATCATTTAAAAAAATCACCTTGCGAGCCATTCGGTTCAGACATGAAGGTTAAAGTGGGTTCAGACTTTTTTTATCCTGATGTGATTGTTGATTGTCATTTTGATGAGTCGCAGCCCTTTTATACGGAATCGCCCGTTATTATTGTTGAAGTTTTATCCAAAGCAACGCGTAAAACTGACGAAACCATTAAGCTGCTGTCTTATATCAATCTATCCAGTCTGCAAGAATATGTGTTAATTGAACAGGATTATGTTGATGTTCAGGTGCTACGAAGGAATGAAACCTGGTTCCCCAGACATTATTTTTTAGGTGATGAAGTGATGTTTGAGGCGATCAACCTTACCTTGCCGGTAGAAGAAATCTATGAACGGGTGCATAATGAAGATATGATTGCATTTTTAGATAGCAAAACAGAGCAATAACCATTGCGCATTGCGATAGCTTAAGCCGGTTGTGAGCGCTTGATGTATTATCGCTTCCGCGGTACTTGCCGCCCCGAAGCGGTTATCACTAAATCCACATATTCCCCTTTCTGTTCCGGCCCATAACTGACATGAATGGGCCGGTTTTCACCATAAAAATAAAGCCGATCAAATGGCGTATTTTGGGCAATCCAGTCGGCGACTTCGCGCATGTTTTCATCTTCCACGATAAAATCAACCGCTGCGCCTAAGCGTGGGCAGATCAGGTTTTTATGGGTATTGAGTTCATGCGCGGCATGTTGATCCAGTTTGGGTGCAACCTGTTTTTTAATATGTTTGCCAAGTTTGTGTGAGCAAAAGCCGTAGGTCAACCGGATCATGCCGAAATAATCAATCACGGGGTCTAGTATATGGGAGGCTAATTCATACAATGCGGTATAGCTGTCGGCTTGTTTGGGCAGATTGGGTAAACCGCTGGTTTGCTGTGTTTCACCGCATTCAATCAGTTGTCGGTAGCTGAGATATTGACTACAAGGGTCGTCTAAATCGGGCATTGCACGACTGCGAATAAGTCTGAATCCATCAATTTCCCAGCGGTGAGACTGTAGGATTTGATGAAACTCATCGGGTTTAGGGCCGTAACCGTTTAAGTCAAACAGGTTCAGGTTTTGCAATGTCTCGTCAAAATCGAGTTGTTCCGCGTAATGGGAGAATTCTTCATTGATATAACGTGATTTTAAATACAGATAAGTGGGCTGAAATTCTTCACCATATTGATATAGATCGAATGTTTGCCGGCGCAGGTTGACTTTTACCCGTTCCAACAAGCGTGGGAGTGGTTGGTTTTCAAAATCATCGTAACGCATTAAGCTCAGTTTGCCTGTTTGACTGTGGATTTTAATTAAATCAGTTTCTTCGATATCACCATAAAGCAAGGTGGCGCAGCCAATATATATTCTTAAGATAGCGGGGAGTTGTTGTACCAGGCTGCTGTGAATATGCAAAGCCTGTTCTTCATCGAAATAGCCTAAACCCTGTTCCGCTGCTTGTTGGCAATTTGCCGCAATCAGTTCTGTCTGGCTGATTTGAAACAAGCGTTCCTGGGCTTGCGCTAGGGCTTCTTTGTAATCACCGAAAAAGGCTTTAATATCTTGTTGCAACGTAACATCCAGATGTTTATAGGCTTTGCGTTTGGAAAAGGTTTGTAGCGCAAAATACGTCAGCAAGTCTTCGATACGTTGTTGTCGTATCGATTCGAGCAGTTTTTCATCAAACCAGTTCAGCATAAACTTTAAGGCTTTGCTAACGCTGCCGAAGGCTTCGGTCAGTTCAACCAGTGCGGTGATTTCGCTTTTATCCGGTAAGCGGCCGAGTTCTAGCGTTTGTTGCCATAGCGGATCAAGAAGGTGCTGGTAAGTTTGGTATTTTTTTTCATAACGCGATATTTTTGGTTGAGACGCAGGTCTTTGTGTGAGTCGTAAAATATTGCGACGACTGCGTTGGCGGTTTAGCAAAAAACGCTGTTCAGCCGTTTTGTCTTTGAAGATAAAAAATATGCCGGGAGCAACGGGGATGGCTTCAGTTTCTAAACTGTCGGTTAGAAATTCCTTCAGATCGGTTTGGCTGAAATATTTCTGAAAAGTATTGCGTCCGGTGATAATGCCATCGTTATATTGTTGTCCTTTGTAGGTATTTTGATTAAACAGCATGGCAGAAACGACTAATAATTGTTGGCTTAACTGATATGCGCCGGCCAGGGCTTCTAAACGTTCCTGAAAATTTTCGATGACATTGATGACAAAACCTAAATTGACAATATCCGCCGGTTGCTTAGGATTATCGGGCGCATAATGAGGATCCCAACCCGAGACGGGAATATTATTGGCTTGAAGATTGCGAATATCATCGCCTTTGCCGCAACCATAGTCGAACACTGTTAGACGACCGTCTAAGAACCCATGTCGTGCCAGGCATTGCATGGGGGCGGATAAATTACTGCGGGACAGCGCGGTTAAATGGCGGGAGATGGTGTTGTTTTGTAGCAGTGAGGCGATTGGTTTGCTGTCATCTTCTACATTGGCTAACGGGACAAATTGTCCTTCAAGGAGTTGAAAGCCTTTTTCCGCAATTAAATTTTCCCAGCTTTGTTTGAAGCCGATGGTAATGGGATTATCAAACAGACCAAGCTGTTCTGCGGTTACCGTCAATTCACGATATTGAGGTGAGCGGGGATGATTTTGGCTCAGTAGTAATTCTTTTCGATGCAGAACCGGAGGATTGAGTGAATTTTGGTAGGTCCGTTTTTCAACCCGTCCAGTGTTCAAATCAACGCGGTAGCTTTTTCCTAACGGAGGGAAGGGATTGTCGAAAAAGTCCAAATAATTAAGCAGTGAAATATATTGCCCGGTCATTTCGTATTTAACAACATTGTAATCAATACCTGGCTGTAACTCTGCAAGTTGCCCTGCTTGAAGGACTTTTTTCTGTATATCCTTGGATTGTTCAGATGTTAAGCTGAAATGCCAATAGCAATGGTTGGCAACTTTTTTGCCTAACATGGTCTGTACCTCGGTTATTCCTGTGCTAATGCCCGAAGACGTAAGACTTCTTTTATTAGTATATCTCCCGCCTGATTGATTTCCTCTACAGTTGTATAACGACCAAAACTGATTCGGACAGCACCATATAATCTGTCGCCTTCAATTCCCATAGCGCGTAGAACATGAGAGGCTTCAATCGTACCGCTATTACAAGCAGAACCGGAAGAAATCGCAAGTTGATCAATTAATGCAATCAATAATGCATCGGAGCCGACCTGTTCAAAGCTGACATTTACAATATTCGGTAGAGTTTTAGTTTCGCTGCCGTTGATGGTTATGCCATCAATCTGTTTTAATCGAGTTAATAGCGATTGCTTTAATGCCATACAATGTTCAAAGTCCTTGGCCATATTTTCGTGAGCCAGTTTTAACGCCATTGCCATAGCTGTAATCTGGTGAGTCGGCAATGTTCCTGGTCTTAATCCGTGTTCTTGTCCCCCGCCATGCATAATTGGCACAAGTTGGGTTTGCTTTCGATCCCGAATATATAAACAACCGCATCCTTTCGGGCCATAAAACTTATGAGAGGAAATCGACAAAAGGTCAATAGGCGTCGTGGCGAGATTGATCGGTAACTTCCCTGCAACCTGCGCGGCATCGACATGAAAAAAGGCTTTTTGATCCTGAAGTGCTTGTGCTAATTCATCAATCGGTTGAATAACGCCGGTTTCATTATTCGCATACATGATGGACACTAAAACTGTGTCTTGAGTGACGGCCTGTAAAACATCATTGACTGAAATACATCCATCTCTATCCGGACGTAGATAAGTAACTGAGAACCCTTGTGTTTCAAGGTATTTGCAAGTATCTAATACAGACTTGTGTTCGATTGCAGAAGTAACGATATGTGCACATTGTTGTCGATAAACTTGGGCAATACCTTTGATAGCGAGATTGTTGGATTCCGTTGCACCTGAGGTAAATATAAAATCCTTTTTTCTGGCCTTGAATAGTTCTGCAATTTGAGTTCGTGCCTGTTCTACACATAATTTCACTGTCTGGCCTAAGCTGTGTTGTATCGACGCAGGGTTCGCGAATGTACCTGTTAAGGTTAGATAATGCATCATGGTATCAACCGCTTCAGGTGCTACCGGTGTGGTCGCGGCATAGTCCAGGTAAATCGGATTTTTCAAGATGTGGCCATTCAGTTGTTCCAAAAGTGCTTGGCATTTTAACAAATTAGCCGGTTTACAGGGTATCATCCCTGTCGGTTATTAATGATTTTATTTTCCATTCGTAAGGTTAAAACCTTCGCCTTTCAGGCGAACAGATTTATTGATTTTAAGTACACGAGCGGTATCACGAATCCCACTTGCATTGATGGCCATTTCAACTATCTTTTCCGTCATTCCAGGTTCACAGGCCTTATAACTTTTCCCGGATTTGATTATTTTTGTGCTGTTACAATAAGGAAGGGCAGCAGATTTTTTGATAGCATGTCATGAGTTGGTCATTATTTTTTTGAATAACGACAATTTTAACCCATTTTCAAAAAATGATAGCAGAGCGGCTTTGTATTCAGGAACGTTTTTTTTGTTTTCTTTGTAAACGTGCTGCTTTTTTGGCAGCTTTTTGTTCGCGTATTATAATCAACTCAGCCAGCTCTTGCTGCATCATTGCAGGTGTTTCCAGGGTAATTCGGCCTATTGTGCCGCTACGCAACTCATTGAGTAATAATTTACTGGCCTTGTCTGTATCAATTTGTCCTCCGGTACCCAGACAGCCACGTTTTTTCCCTATATATTCAATAAATTGATATTCGTTTTCCGGCAATGTTTCCAGTTGATAACGGTTTTGCAATTGGCGTGGATAATATTCAAGCAGATAAGCTGCCGTGAAATAGGCGACATCATCATGATGCATTGCCGTATCCTTGATAGCTCCTGTAGCGGCCAAACGGTAGCCGCTGTTGCGATTTTCAATGTTAGGCCATAGTACACCCGGTGTGTCGGATAAAACAATGCCATTGCCCAGGGTAATCCGCTGCTGTCGTTTGGTAATAGCCGGTTCATTGCCTGTTTTGGCTATGGTCCGGCCTGCCAGGATGTTAATCAATGTGGATTTTCCTACATTGGGGATGCCCAGGATAAGAGTATGAATGGTTTTGCTATGTTGACTCTTGTCCGATAATGATTTCCGGCATAAATCAGTCAGTTGCTGTACTTTTTCCGGTTGTTTGCTGGTTAATGCCAGGGTTTCCGCGTTGTGTTCCCGAGCGATATAGTCTTGCCATTGCCTGGTTTTTACCGGATCGGCCAGATCAGTTTTATTCAGTACCTTTATACAGGGTTTCGTCCCCCACAAAGTTGCCAGCATCGGGTTTTCACTGCTGAAGGGTATGCGTGCATCAAGGATTTCAATGATGAGATCAATTTTGGGCAGGATGGTTTTGAGTTCTTTGCCGGCCTTATGCATATGGCCGGGGTACCATTGTAATTGCATGTTATTGATGTTGCTCACTGAATTGGACAAAATTCTATTGGGGATAAGATATGAAACAGCAGGGTGCCAGTGAGTGCTTGCAAACAAACGCCGTTACTAAAAGTTTATGCTTTTCAATAAAATCCAGCATAATCTTATTCACGCCGTCACCAAAGCCGCTTCGATAGAAACCGAAGTCTTCCGCTTCTCTTGCGTGCATTTAAGGTCTGGCTGTAACGTGTCCTGACCGGCATCTTTTATCATAAATTATAATAGATTAGTGGATATTACAAGCATCAGTTACAAACCCATGCTGAAAATGAAACCGAGTGACAAAGCATCAAACAGGCTTTCGCTGGATGAGAGATCAAGATAGCTGTAGATTGGTGCTACCAATATACCGGGTATAATGCCAGAGGATGCTTTTTTTCCATAAACCAGAAAAGCCGCCAATGCAATTCCCGCGCCTGAGCAAACGGAGCTGCTGTTTGCCGGTGGCAATGCCAATTGGGTTGCCAGGTAACTGCCGGCAAAATGAATAATGGCAAAAATCAGATTGATCAGGAACGGCCAGTGTAACAGGCTCATTTGATATTATTTGTTTTGAGGCTGATTGGATTTTATCAGGTTCAATAATGAAGGAATATACTGCTTAGGCAGGTAAAATATCGTAACATCATCGACAAAGCAATGAATTATTTTTCTGTCAGGATAACAAACGTGTGGTTTTTACCTGTTCTTTCCGGTATTTTTATTGGCACCAGCTATATTCCATTTCCCCCTTGGGCATCGTTGTTTTGTTTTGTACCCCTGTGGTTGTTTTGTTTGCGCCAAACCCGCCTGCGGGATGTGCTGCTGGGATGCTGGCTTACCTCAATCGTATTCACCCTGATTGGTTTTAACTGGGTTGCCTATTTGTTACATGAATTTGCCGGCTTGGGCTGGGTTTTGTCCATTGTCGGTGTGCTATTGTTTGCCTGCATCGCGCATTTGTATGTGCCGGTAGCCGGTGGCTTGTGGTTTTTGCTGCAGCAAGGCTTGCGATTTTCACCGGCTATGTCGGTTTTTTTATTGGCCTTGCTGACGGTGTTGTGTGAAGCCTATTCGCTGACGCTGTTTGACTGGAATTTTGGCTATTCCTGGTTTGGTGCCGGTTTGCCCATCTATCAATTGGCGGAGTTTATTGGTTTTAGCGGTTTGAGTGCGTTGACCTTGCTGCTGAATTTACCGCTGTATTTTGTCTGGATTGGGCGCAATCAGCTCATTGGCAAGAAACTTCTGGTTGCTGTCGTTGCTGGCTTTGTTGCTTTGAACGGTTTGGGTTTGTGGCTCAAAAACCGTTTACCGCCACCCGATGCTTCGTTTACAACCTTGCTGGTACAAGCCGATATCGGCAACGAACAAAAACTGGCTGCTGAATTGGGGCGCGGATTTCGCAAGGAAATTATTGAGCGTTATTTGCAATTGACTGAGCAAGCATTGCAGCAACACAGCGCTGAAAAAATTGATTTTATTGTCTGGCCGGAAGCGGCATTTCCGGCTTTTTTAAACAACAGTGCCAGCCCGGTTTATGCCTGGATGCTGCAAAATTTTTTACAAAAATGGCGAATACCATTAATCACCGGAGCGTTCAGCGCCGATTGGCAAACGCGGCGGATTGGTAATTCCCTGTTTGTTGTCAGTGAACAGGGTCAGGTTCAAACGCCTTTTTATACCAAATCCATTTTACTGGCTTTTGGCGAATATATTCCAGGAGAGTCGTTTTTTCCGCAAATCCGCCAGTGGCTGCCACCGATTGGACAATTCAAACGCGGACCGGGACCGAGTGTGTTATTGTCTCTGCATGATTATAAAATTGGTCCGCAGATTTGTTATGAAAGTCTGTTTCCAGCTTTTAGTCGCGGTTTGGCCAATCTGGGGGCGCAGTTTATCGTCAATGTAACCAATGATTCCTGGTATGGGGCATGGCAGGAACCGTATCAGCACATGTACATGACGTTGGCGCGAGCTGTGGAATTGCGGCGGCCGATCATCCGGGTGACCAATACCGGTATCAGTACTGTGGGTTTGGCATCGGGTCAGATTTTACAAAAATCGCCGATGTATAAACCCTGGACAGCGCTTTATAAGGTGGGGTATATAAAAAAACCGCAGGCCACTTTTTATCAGCGGTGGTTTTATTTGGGACCAGCATTATTGTGGATGGCATTGATTTTGTTGTTAGGTTTTGGCTGGATGCGAAAAAAACACGCGGAAATCGGAAAAAAGGCATAAATTCGTTATAATTGGTTATTTGCTACAACAATCGGGAAAAGTCGAACAAAATGTCAGAAGTGAATAAAGTCGTATTAGCCTATTCGGGCGGTTTGGATACCTCGGTGATATTAAAATGGCTTCAGGATGAATATTCCTGTGAGGTGGTGACGTTCACCGCTGATATTGGCCAGGGCGAAGAGGTGGAACCGGCGCGAGCCAAAGCTCAGGCATTGGGCATCAAGGAAATTTATATCGAGGATTTGTGCGAGCCATTCGCCTCCGATTATGTTTTTCCGATGTTTCGTGCCAATGCGATTTATGAGGGGGAATACCTTTTAGGAACATCAATCGCCCGTCCTCTGATTGCCAAGCGCTTGATCGATATCGCCAATGAAACCGGTGCCAATGCCATTGCCCATGGTGCGACTGGAAAAGGTAACGATCAGGTGCGCTTTGAATTGGGCGCTTATGCCTTACGCCCCGATATTCGTATTATCGCGCCCTGGCGGGAGTGGGATCTGAATTCCCGTGAGAAGTTGCTGGCCTATGCCGAACGGCATGGTATAGCCGTTGAAATGAAACGCGGCAAGGCTTCGCCGTACTCGATGGATGCGAATTTGCTGCATATCTCTTATGAAGGCGGGATACTGGAAGACCCCTGGGCAGAGCCTGAAGAAGCTATGTGGCGCTGGAGCGTTTCACCAGAAAAGGCTCCGGATCAACCAACTTATGTGGAACTGACGTATCGTAACGGCGATATCATTGAAATAGATGGCGTGGCGCTGACGCCAGCAGAAGTTCTGGCAAAGCTGAACCAGTTAGGCGGTGATAACGGTATCGGCCGTCTGGATATTGTCGAAAATCGTTATGTCGGCATGAAATCCCGGGGGTGTTATGAAACACCTGGGGGTTCCATTATGCTCAAAGCGCATCGCGCCATGGAGTCTTTGACTCTGGATCGGGAAGTCGCGCATTTGAAGGATGAGCTGATGCCGCGTTATGCCAGCCTGGTTTACAACGGCTACTGGTGGAGTCCTGAGCGTGAAATGCTGCAAACCCTAATCGATGCTTCGCAAGTAACGGTCAATGGTAGGGTAAGATTGAAACTCTATAAAGGCAATATCAGCGTTGTTGGCCGGATGTCCGAAACCAACAGTTTGTTTGATGAACATATCGCAACTTTTGAAGATGATGAAGGTGCTTATAACCAGCAGGATGCGGAAGGTTTCATAAAACTCAATGCGTTGCGGATGAGAATTGCGGCCGAGCGATATAGCGGGAAAAAATAACTTTTGGCTTTGCTGTTGCAAAGAGTATAATCGGATATCAAGCTGCCGTTTTAGCCGCTGTACGCGGTAGCTGAAGATTCTAAATTGACGGTTCAGGTTGTTGAAACACAATATAAGTAAAAATGCGTGATATAAACTCAGACAAGCAAGCAGGCAAAAAACAAGAGGTTATTTTGCGAAAAGCGTATCAACCAAACCTGTTCAGAGTAAACCGGAGGTTGTTGACCTGGACTACTGTCATATTGATGGTAGTGGTTTTGCTGTCGGGTTTTCTTGTTTTTCCAAATCAGGGCTTGTTGCAAAGTTTTGCGTCAAGACAGCAGACGAAAGCCAAAACGGAAGTTTATAATGTCCCGATGAATCCTGTATTATCTGCCGAAATCAATGCCTTAAAAGGCCAATTGATTGGTTTGATTAGTGGCTCCATAGAAAGTAAATTACGTATATTGGAAATGAATGTACGCGCTGGCAGGGTTTCCGAGGCTGATTTGGGTACGATTCAGGATTTGAAAAATGATGTTCAGGTTTTGAAAACCTATTCAGCAACCGGAGCCGGGCGTTTGATAGCCGAGCCTTATGCTTCCCGGCAAGTTCATGATATTGAAGTGAGAAACCATTTGCTAAATGAGGTTTCACAGCTTAAGCAGTTGTTGTATTTGAGTATTGCTTCGTGTGGATTGATGTTTGCCGCGATTGGTGGGGTTTGGTTGCGGCAGAGTTTGCGTTTGGAGTCAGCGAGGAAAGCCGGTAGGTTTTTGGATAAAAACGGTTAAAAGGATAATAATCGCCTAATCAGATGAAAGCCGATCCAGCTGTTGTTGCCGGAGCGGCTTTTTTTATTTCTTGAGAACGCGCTAAAACGTTTTATTTACCTGCTTTTTTGGCGAGATATTTATACAGGGCTGCAATGGCCTGATCTTCGGTGTAACCTTTTTTGGTCACATATTTAACCGCCATAATGGCTTCGACAGCCTTTGGCATGCCATTACGGCCATTTTTGATAACCTGGGTAAATTTGTCTTCTGTCAAGGAGCCTTCTTTGATCAAGGCGACTAATTGTGGATTTGAGGAAATGTCGTGGCAAGCCCCACAACCGCGTCCAAAAGCACGATCATAGATTTTTTTACCAACTTTCAAATCGGTTGCTTCATCAGCCAAAACCTGACTCGCGCTTAACATCGCCAACGCTGCACCCGCTATCACACCTAATGATTTTTTCATATCGACCTCTCTAAAGGTTGTTGAAATAAAACTGAGCTACATCAAGAAGTAGACAGTCATTAAAATAACAAACTTATTAAGGATAAAATATTTGAAAATATAATTCAATCGATTTGTTTTAAACATCTATTTTTATCCCGTGTGACTATTATCCGCTGTTAGCCTGAATGATAACTGAACGATTTGCTTTCAGGTTGATTATTTTGGAACCAGTTCAGGCGTTTGCGTAATTCAACAACGGTTCCGATGATAATCAACGTCGGTGCGTTTATTTGGTGTTTTTCTGCAAGTTCCGATATGGTTGTCAAGGTGCCGGTCAGGACTTGTTGTTGCGGGGTGGTGCCTTGTTGGATAATGGCGACCGGTAAATCTTGCGGGCAACCGTGTTGAATCAAGGCAGCGCATATTTGCGGCAGGCCGAGCAGTCCCATATAGATTACAATCGTTTGCTTTGGGGTTGCGAGTTGTTGCCAATTCAGGTTGATACGGCCATCTTTCAAGTGGCCGGTGACAAAGGTGCAAGACTGGGCATGATCCCGGTGGGTAAGCGGTATGCCAGCATAACTGGCGCAGCCGGATGCGGCGGTAATGCCGGGCACGACCTGAAAGTGAATTTTTTGTTGCATCAGGGTTTCAATTTCTTCGCCGCCCCGTCCGAAAATGAAGGGATCGCCGCCTTTTAAGCGTAGCACGCGGTTGCCGGCCTTTGCCAAACGCGCCAGTAGCGCATTGATGGATTCCTGGGACAGGCTGTGTTGGGCGCGTTGTTTGCCGGCATAGATTTTTTTTGCATCCCTGCGTACCAAATCGAGGATCGCCGGTGATACCAGCCGGTCATAAACGACAACATCGGCGTTCTGCATCAAACGTAAAGCCCGAAAAGTCAATAAATCCGGATCACCGGGGCCGGCACCGACCAAATAGACTTCTCCAGCTGGGTGTGGAGCGCTTGCTTCCTGATCCAATAGATGGGTGAGTTGTTGTTCGGCTTCCTGGCCGTGTCCTGAAAAGACTTGTTCGGCGATCGAACCTTGCAGAACCTTTTCCCAAAAACGGCGCCGCTTGTTAGCATCGCCTATGCGGTGTTTGACTTGCGTTCGGTATTTCTCGGCAAACTGGGCCAAATCACCAAATCGGGAAGGAATCAGGCTTTCCAGATGTGCTCTTAATAAACGGGTCAATACCGGGGAAGCGCCGCTCGATGAGATGGCGGCCAGAATTGGTGAGCGGTCGATAATGGCTGGAAAGATAAAGCTGCATAGTGCCGGGGTGTCCACGACATTGACCAGGATATTGTGACGTTTTGCGGCTTGGGCGACTTGGCGATTGATGTCCGCATCATGGGTTGCGGCGATGATCAATTGGTAGCCGCTGATGTCTTGTTCGGAAAATTCCTTGATTTTTACGGTAATGACGCCATTGTTCAGCATATCCTGCAGCGTGTTGCAGATTTCAGGGGCGATAACCGTAATACGGGCCTGGCTTCGGGATAACAAATCGATTTTACGGGCGGCAATTTCACCGCCGCCGACGACTAAACAAGGTTGATCGTGTAATTTTAGAAAAACTGGAAAATAGTCCATTTGATTTTAATTCGCGGATTTTATCGAGAGTGATATTATAAACAACTCGAATTGACTTAAGCAGGTAATCTTGAACAGTAAAGCAATGATTGAATTTAATCTGGAAGTGGATGCAAGCGGTTTGCATTGTCCTTTGCCTTTGTTGCGTTTAAAAAAGGCCTTGCAAACGATGCAGGAAGGTGAGATTGTACGGGTGATTGCCACTGATCCGGCAGCACATCTTGATTTTGGTGTTTATTCCGAACAAACCGGGCATCAAATTGTGGAGTTTTTACGCGAATCCGGGCAACAAATCTTTTATATCAAAAAGTGCGCTTAAGCGCACTCTTGGGCAACGAAATGTCGTTCCAGACCAGCGGTCGATCCGCTTCGCTCCCGTCTGTCACCAGGTAGGTGATCGACCCTGCGGAATACCGCGTTCATATCGTAGGAACCACAGATAAACACAGATAAACACGGATGCACACGAATGATTCAGGTTTAATCAATCCGTGTTCATCTGTGCGCATCCGTGCTTCAGCGTTGTAGGGAGGTTCCGGCAAACCTGTCTGCAACAAGAAGGCGTTTCGTTCCGGGGGTTGTTTCATTTTCCATATTCGTAACCGCGTAGAATATATGTAATGAAACGCTCCGGTGGTAAGAGGCATTGCCATTAAGTTAAGCTATTTTGTTGAATGGATTTATGGGTGTAGGTGCGGATTTATCCAGCCATTCGCAGAAAAGCTGGATTTATCCGCACAGTACGGCAAGTCGCACCGGCACCTAAATCACATTTTCTTGAATAGCAGTGGGTGATAGGGGGAGTCCCGGCTAAAGCCGATCCTACAAGTTTTAAGCCATTACTTTTTTGGGTTATTTAAAATATTCCCTGGGACAATTTCCATTTCTCAGGCTGATAACCGGCCAGTTTGCACGGTTTGCAAAGTCTTTGAGTTGCTGATCCGGATCAACGGCGACCGGGTGATCCACTTGTTTCAATAAAGGCAAATCATTATGGGAATCGCTGTAAAACCAGCTTCCTTCAAGACTTTCGCCGGAGTCTTTTAACCATTGTTGCAGATAACTGATTTTTCCTTGCTGGAAACATGGGACGCCAATGAAATTACCGGTATAGCGGCCATTGACAAATTCCGGGGTTGTCGCCAACAGGTTTTCAATACCATACAGCTTGACGATAGGCTCGGTGACAAAACGATTGGTTGCGGTAATGACCAGCAGGGTGTGCTTCAAGGCGCGGTGTTTGTCAATCAGTGCCTGGGCGGCGGGCAGTTGCAAAGGTTTTATCATTTGTTCAATGAATTGCTGGCGCCATTGATAGAGTTTTTCCGGTTTGTTATCGGCAAGGGGTTTGAGTGAAAACCTTAAAAATTCGACAATATCGAGCTGGCCGAGTTTGTAATCTTCGTAGAACCTGGCGTTATTGCGTTGATAGAATTCTTTATCGACAATGCCTTGCTCGACAAGAAATTGCCCCCATAGATAATCGCTGTCGTCCGCGATCAATGTGTTGTCCAGATCAAAAATGGCTAATGTCATGCTTTGTTTTGCAAAAAACGAAAAAATGCAAAGGACTATAGCATCATGAGGCTATTTATGGAACAATTGGATCATTGTAATTAATTCCTTGCTCTGTTGAATGCCGTGTCCGCGTTTGTAGGCGCTGGCTGGAGCAGGGCGTGACTGAGGTTATTTGACATGATTGACTCTAAAGGATACCGGCCTAATGTGGGCATCATCCTTTGCAATGATCAGGGTCGTTTGTTTTGGGCAAAAAGAGCGGGCATGAATTCGTGGCAATTTCCACAAGGGGGTATCAAGCCACATGAAGATCCCGAGCAGGCGATGTATCGTGAATTGTGGGAGGAGACCGGGCTGCGTGCCGAGCATGTTCAACTGATAGGGCGTACCCGTTATTGGCTTCGCTATCAGTTGCCGGAACGTTATATACGTAAAAAATCGCTGCCCTTGTGTATTGGCCAAAAACAAATCTGGTATATTCTGCGCTTGGTTACCCTGGAATCGAATGTGCGTTTTGATCGGGTGGAACGACCGGAATTTGATGGCTGGCGCTGGGTGGACTATTGGGATCCGCTCAAGGATGTTGTGTATTTTAAACGCAAGGTTTATCGTAAAGCGATGAGCGAGTTGGGTGCCATGCTGGTATCGGATAAGGTTCCGGTCAGCGCCGAAGGTTATTTGTCACTGGAATCCGGCCATCACGTGGGTGTCAATAGCCATCCGAGCTGAAATCAAGCCCTTGCCGTTTGATGTCCAGTCTTTCCACGGCTGTTTGTAGGCTGCCGTCTGCTTGCAGCCGGAACCATCGGTAGCCGGGCGGCAAGGTGTCGAGGGCAAAATTCTTGCTCAGGGGTTTGAACTGAAAGCAGGTTGACGGTGCACTGAAAATCTTGATGCCGTATTTTTGTTGCTGCCTGACTTGATGAATATGACCGGTCGTAATGGCTTTGACTTGCGGATGCTTTTGAAGACGTTCAAACAGGCGGTTGCTGTTGTCGATTTGCATCTTGTCCATCCACAGACTGCCGGTGGCTGTGCAATGATGGTGAATACTGATAAAAACCCATAATTCCGGGTATTGGGCGATACACAGGTCGATAAGGTTCAGCTCCTGTTCGGACAAGTGGCCACCGGCTGCCCTGTCAACCGTGCTGTCCAGATTGATGATCTGCCAGTGTGCAAACACTTGCCGCTTGTTGCAGCCTACATTGCCGCTATTGAGTATTTCCTGCATCAGCCTCTTGTTGTCATGATTGCCTGGCAGGCAAAGACAAGGTATTGCAACATCGGCCAGATGGCGCAATAATCGCCGGTAGGTTTCGGGGGTCGGGGTTTGTGCCAGATCGCCGGTCAGTAACAACAGGTCGGCATCCGGGTGTTGTCGCAGGGCTTTGCTCAATGTTTTGTGCCAGTAAAATTCGGTGTTGACACCCATCAATGTGGCTTCGGCATGGGCAAGCAGGTGTAAATCGGACAGTTGCAACAACTTGATGGTCATGATTTGATGTTCAGGCACAGAGCTTTGGCATTGCGTTGTTTGTCATAAAGTATTTGCAGTTTTTCCGGCAATGATTCGATGGCGACCGGTTTGAAACCACGCTCCAGAAACCAGTGCATGGTTTGGGTGGAAAGAACATACAGGCTGTTCAGGTTTTTTTGTCTCGCCTGTTGCTGGATACATTGCAACAAATGCTGGCCGCGCTGGGCTTGTTGGTAATCCGGGTGCACGGCCAGACAGGAGAGCAGTCCGGCCGGGCTGTCGGCAATCGTATGCAAGGCAGCGCAACCCACAATCAAGCCGTCAATTTCGATGACCCAATAATCGTTGATTTGCATCTCCAGCTTTTCCCGGGAACGTTTGATCAGCTGACCTTGTGCTTCCAGGGGGGCGATGAGTTCCAGAATGCCGCCGATATCGTTGAGCGTTGCCTGGCGCAAGGCTTCAAAAGCATCGGTACTGATCAGGGTGCCAATACCGTCGCGGCTGAACAGTTCCAACAGCAAAGCGCCATCGCGTTTACGTTCAACAAGATGGGTGCGCTTGATGCCGGCCTGGCAGCCATGAATTGCCGCCGTGAGCGGGTTTTTGAGTTGTGCAGCCAGGTTTGGGTTGTTTTGTAGATAGGCTTTGGCCTCCACGGTGGTCATTTGCGGTATTGGGCAGCCCTGCTCGGTCAAAAAAATCAGTTTTTCGGCTTTCAGGGCGATGGCCACATGCATGGCCACTTTTTCCGAACAAAGGTTGAAGACTTCACCGCTTGGTGAATACCCCAGGGGTGAAATCAAGACGATTCGGTCTTGTTGCAGTTGCTGGCGTATACCCTGATGGTCAATTTTACGTACCTTTCCGGTATGGCCGTGATCAAGGCCGTGTAATACCCCGATGGGCCGGGCAGTTACAAAATTGCCCGAAATGACCTGAATCCGGGCGCCGGCCATGGGCGAGTTGGCCAGGCCCATTGACAGCAAGGCTTCAATTTCAACCCGTGCCATGCCGGCGGCTTCCTTGACACATTGCAAGGCTAGATCATCGGTAATACGCAATTGTTGATGAAATTGTGGCTTGGCCTGGCAGCGTTTCAGGCGCTGATCAATTTGCGGTCGTATACCATGCACCAGAACCAGATGGATGCCGAGACTGTGTAACAACGCAATATCATGAATCAGATTGGCGAACAAACAGTCTTGCAAGGCTTCGCCACCAAAAGCGATAACGAAGGTACGGTTGCGGTGAGCGTGAATATATGGAGAAGAGCTTCGAAACCAATTGACAAAATCCTGGGGTTGGTTGCGGCGATGGGATGCGGCAGGTTTTTTTTGCATTGGCTTGCAAATGTTTTGTCGGCAGATGGCGCGTTTATTTATTCAAAACATGGAACAGGGCAGACAACGTGTCTGCCCTTTGGGAAGTTAGGGTCAATCGAAATTATCAGTTACCGCGCCTTCAGAAGCCGAGCTGACCAATTTTGCATATTTGGCTAACACACCGCGTTTATAACGGGGTTCCGGTTGTTGCCATTGGGCAAGCCGGGTTTTGATTTCGGCATCGCTTAAATGCAGGGTCAATTGCCGGTTTTCGGCATCGATGCTGATGCTGTCACCGTCCTCGACAATGGCCAGAGACCCGCCAGCATAGGCTTCCGGAGTGATGTGGCCGACAACAAAACCGTGTGTGCCCCCCGAAAAACGGCCGTCAGTGATCAGGGCGACATCCTGTCCCAGGCCTTTGCCCATGACGGCGGAAGTTGGCGATAACATTTCCCGCATACCCGGGCCGCCTTTGGGACCTTCATAACGGATGACAATCACATCACCTTTGACAATCCGGCCATCGAGAATGCTTTGCAAGGCTTCTTCCTCGCAGCCAAAAACCCTGGCTTTGCCGGTAAAATGCAGTCCTTCCTTGCCGGTAATCTTGGCGACTGCACCTTCAGGCGCCAGATTGCCCTTTAAAATGACCAGATGACTGTCTTTTTTTATCGGTTTGTCCAGTGGGCGTATCATATCCTGGCCGGCCGGGTAAGGAGGCACATCGGCCAGGTTTTCCGCCAGGGTTTTACCGGTTACCGTCAGGCAGTCGCCATGCAGCAGATTGCGCTCCAGCAGTTCTTTCATTAACGGCTGGATACCGCCAATTTCAATCAGTTCAGCCATGGAATAACGTCCACTGGGTTTTAAATCGGCCACCATGGGAACATGGGCACCAATACGGTTAAAATCGTCCAGATTGAGATCGACATTGCAAGCGCGTGCCATGGCCAGCATATGCAGAACTGCATTGGTCGATCCGCCCAGGGCAATAATGACGGTAATCGCGTTTTCAAAAGCCGCTTTGGTCATGATGTCACGCGGTTTGATATTTTGTTGCAGCAAACGTAAAACGGCCCGGCCCGCATGTTTACAATCCAGGCGTTTTTCTTTGGAAATGGCGGCCTGGGCGGAGCTGTTTGGCAGACTCATACCTAAAGCCTCAATTGCCGAAGCCATGGTATTGGCGGTGTACATGCCGCCACACGAACCCGCCCCCGGAATGGCCTTGGCTTCGATGGCGGCCAGTTCGGTATCGTCGATTTTATCGTTGGCGCGAGCGCCAACGGCTTCAAACACCGACACAACGTCCAGTTTTTTGTCGTTATGACAGCCCGGAAGAATCGTGCCGCCATAAACAAATACACTGGGCCGGTTGAGGCGTGCCAATGCAATCATGCAGCCTGGCATGTTTTTATCACAGCCGCCAATGGCGACAATGCCGTCGAATCCCTGGCAGCCAACAACGGTTTCGATCGAATCGGCAATGACTTCCCTGGACACCAGGGAATATTTCATGCCTTCGGTGCCCATCGAGATACCATCGGAAATGGTGATGGTATTGAAAATGACGGCTTTACCGGTCGCTTCATCCACGCCCCGGGCGGCATCCTCGGCCAGGGTGTTGATGTGCATATTGCACGGAGTGACCCTGCTCCAGGTTGAGGCGATGCCAATTTGCGGTTTGTTAAAATCTTCGTTACTGAAGCCAACGGCATGCAACATGGCCCGGCTGGGCGCGCGTTCCATGCCATCGACGACTTGAGATGAAAAGATGCGTGTGTTGTTACCGCCTGTTTTTGCCATTGACGCGAACTCCGGGTAGTGAATAAAAAATTAATAAGGGCTGCCCCAGCCGCTTCTTTGCTGGGTGGTTAGTTTTGGAATCAACAAACCGAGAAATATGCCGGTAAACGCCAGAATGCCGCCATATAAAAACCAATCCTGGTTGCTGCTGTCTGTCAGTGCCTGTTTTTCACGTTTGACTTGCTGCAACTCCCGTTCCAGGTTAACCACGCGTTCCTGCAATTGATCGCGCTGTTGTTTGATTGCCATGACATGTTTGGAGGCTTGCCGCAGTTCCATGATCTCCTGGATCAATTTGTTGCGTCGTTCGGCAAGCGTTTGTTTGTTTTCATCCGGATCGTCCGGGTTGTCCAGCAAATCATCCATTTGACCGAGCAGTTGGGCGTTTTCCGCTTTAAGACGGCTTATTTCCTTTTTCGCTTCGCGCAGGCGGAATACCGCCGGTGGTGTGGCAACCGTGAAACGGGTTAAAAGGTAGCCTTCCCGTCCGCTTTGGGTTCTGACCTTGCGGTAGCCTGAAGCCGTAGTCTCTAACACCGTCAAGGGGGCGCCGGATGATACGACGGCAACAACATCACTGTCTTTGTTCGCTTGCTTTCTCAAATTGACGCGTAAATTGTCAGTGACATACACCGTTTCGGCCTGGGTTTGCAAAGCAATGCTTGCAAAAAACAGTATATATAATATTTTTTTCACGGTAATTTCCGGGCTGCTGAACAAAATAACGATAATGTGGATTCTATAGGAATTATCAGCTCATGAGAAATTCCAGCAAGGCTTTTTGCGCATGCAGGCGATTTTCCGCCTGTTGAAATATGATGCTTTGCGGGCCATCGATAACTTCGGATGTGACTTCCTCGCCACGGTGCGCCGGCAAACAGTGCATAAACAGAGCGTTTTTGCCGGCATGGGTCATGATGTGCTGGTTGACCTGAAAATCCTTGAAGGCATCCAGGCGATCTTGTTGTTCATGTTCCTGGCCCATGCTGGCCCAGACATCGGTGCTTACCAGATCGGCATTGTGTGCGGCATCAAAAGGATTGTCAAAAAATTGAATGTGTGATCCGGCCTGGGCGATAATTTCAGGGGCGGGGGAATAGCTCTTCGGGCAGGCGATATTTAACCTGAAATCCAACAATTTTGCGGCGTTGATATAGGAGTGACACATATTGTTGCCGTCACCAATCCAGGTTACCGTTTTACCTTTGATATCGCCGCGTAATTCAAAATAAGTCTGCATATCGGCCAGAAGCTGACAAGGATGTAAAAGGTCGGTCAGGCCGTTGATGACCGGTACAGTGGAATATTGGGCAAATGTGGTTACCGTGGCGTGGGCATGGGTTCTGAGCATGATGCCATCAACCATGCTGGAAATGACCCGGGCACTGTCTTCCAGGGGTTCGCCACGACCTAATTGGGTATCCCGGGGTGATAAAAACAAGGCGTTGCCACCGAATTGGGCCATGCCGCATTCAAATGAAATGCGGGTTCGGGTGGAAGATTTTTCAAAGATCATGGCCAGCACTTTGCCTTTGAGCGGTTGGTAATGAATGTCGCGATGCTGTTTCAATTCAATGGCCCGCTGTATCAGGGAGCGAAATTCAGCGCTTGACAAATCAAGAAGACTGATAAAATGTCTTGGTTGCATAACAATTCCGGATATTTTGATCAATTGTGGGTCTGAACAAGATCGGCCAGCCGATCGGCCAGAACATCAATCTGGGTATCGTTTATAATCAATGGTGGTAATAAACGAATCGTGTTTTTGGCGGTTACATTGATTAGCAAGGATTGTTCGGATAATGCACGCTTGACCAGATCGGTGCAAGGCTTTGCTAAATCAATACCGATCATTAAACCTTTATTGCGGATATTTGAAACATGGGGAGCGTTTTCCAGGCGTTCGCCAAGCGCGTTACAAAGGGTTTGGCCCTTGCGGGTAACGGGGCTGATCAAGGCTTCATTTTCCAGGGTTTGCAGCACAGCCAGGGCAGCGCTGCAAGCCAGCGGGTTGCCGCCGAATGTGGAGCCGTGTTTGCCTGCGGTTAATATTTGTGCGGCCTGGCCCCGTGCAAGGCAGGCGCCAATAGGTACGCCGTTGCCCAGGGCTTTGGCCAATGTGCAAACATCCGGCAGGATATGGTTGTGTTGATAAGCGAGAAACTTTCCGGTTCGGCCAATACCGGTTTGTACTTCATCCAGCATCATCAATAATTCGTGCCGGTCGCAAAGTTCACGCATACGGTTCAAGTAGTCTGCATCGGGAATATTGACCCCGCCTTCACCTTGTACGGGTTCGGTTAAAATGGCCACGATATCGTCATGTTGGTTTATGACCCGTTCGATCGCTTCAATATCGTTGTAGGGGACGTGCAGGAAACCCTCCAGCAACGGTGTGAAGCCCGTTTGAATGGCCGTATTGCCGGTGGCGCTTAGGGAGCCTAAGGTGCGGCCGTGGAAGCTTTTTTCCATGACAATAATGGTAGGGGTTTGAATGCCCCGGTTATGCCCGTACAAACGGGCCAGTTTTATGGCGGTTTCATTGGCCTCGCTGCCTGAATTACAAAAGAATACACTGTCCAGTCCACTGAGCTGAGACAGACGGTCGGCGAGGCGTTCCTGGGTTTCGATGCCGTATAAATTTGATGTGTGCAGCAATTTTCCACTTTGCGCACAGATTGCCTGCTGTATGGCTGGGTGGGCATGACCCAGATTACAGACGGCGATGCCGGAAAGGGCGTCCAAATAACGCTTGTTATAGTGATCCCATAACCAGACGCCGTTACCTTTGCTGAAAGTTACCGGTAAACGACTGTAGGTCGGCATGATGTGGCAAGTCATGAATTGGCCTTTCTAAAGTGAAAAAGGCAGCGAAGCTGCCTTGAAAAACTTTTGATTATAATTTTGTCATTACTTTCTGGCAAGATGGAAATTAAAAATATCGGTTTTTTTAATGAATAATAGTTGATAGAATTGGTGGGTATTTATATTGATTTGGGGAATAATAATGGATGCAGTAGAAAGAATTAAAAACCAGCTCGAAAGCAATGATGTTCTTTTGTATATGAAAGGAACGCCGGATTTTCCGCAATGTGGTTTTTCCGGGCAAACTGTACAGGTTTTACAGGCTTGCCGGGCCAAATTTGCTTATGTCAATGTGTTTGAAGACCAGGAAGTCCGTGAGGCATTAAAAGAATATTCCCAGTGGCCAACCTATCCCCAGCTTTATATCAAGGGTGAGCTGGTTGGTGGCTGTGATATTGTTATGGACCTTTATAATCGTGGCGAACTGGAAAAAATGCTGGCCGAGGTGGATGCTGTTGCGTAGTTGTGTGTCGGCTTGTTTGTTTTCATCGTTTCCACGCTCCCGCGCCACCGCCATTAACTCAAGCTGCCTTGCTGAATTTGACGATAGATGTAATGCAGATTGAATCGTCCGGCGAGATATCGCACCTGCTTGACAGGCAGTGAATGGCTGTTCGGCGCTTGGCAATTGGAAGGATGCGGGATGGGGAAATACGAAAAAGTAATGGACAAAATCCTTCGCGGTACATCAGATGCAAATATTGTATTTGATGATATTCGAGGGATGTTGCTTCATCTTGGTTTTGATGAGCGTATTCGCGGGAGTCACCATATATATCGGAAGGAGGGGGTTGAGGAAAGGATAAACATGCAGCGCTCTGGCAACAAGGCCAAACCGTATCAGGTAAGGCAAGTTCGCGAGGTGTTGCTCAAATATCGCTTGGTAGGTGAATAATTATGTACAAGTACGAAACTATTATTTATTGGAGCGAGGAAGATCAATCCTTTATTGCTGATGTTCCTGAATTGCCAGGCTGTATGGCTCATGGGTCAACTCCCGATGAGGCATTGGCGAATGCTCAAGAGGCTATGCAGCTTTGGATGGACACAGCTCGCGAATTTGGTGACCCAATTCCTGAGCCTAAGGGGCGCCGTCTTGTATACGCATAATGCGCCGAACAAGGCACGCCACCTGACCGCTATTCCGCTGGCGCTCCATAGCGGCAGGTGAACTTAATCGATGTGTTGCCGTTTTCAGAAGCTGTCAAGCGTGTTTGCCGGCATATTCCTGTTGGGCGATGAGTTCCAGCTGTTTCCAACGGTTGACGATAGCGCAAAATATTTTTGCCGTTTGTTGAGCGTCATACAAGGCTGAATGGGCTTTTTCGGAGTCCCAGGACAGGCCGGCAGCGGCCGCTATTTTAGCCAATACGGTCTGGCCATAGGCCAGACCGCCCAAGGTTGCCGTATCGAATGTGCTGAAAGGATGAAAAGGACTGCGTTTGTGTTGGGTGCGCCGGATGGCCGCGTTCAGAAAGCTGATATCGAAAGCGGGGTTATGACCAACCAGGATTGCGCGTGTGCATTGATTGCGCTTGACCGCTTTTTTGATTGGTTTGAACAATTTGCTCAAGGCTTCTTTTTCGTCAATTGCCAGACGAAAGGGATGATGCGGATCAATACCGTTGAATTTTAATGCAGCTTCGTCCAGAACCGAGTTGGCAAATGGTAATATATGGGCGGAATGCGCTTCGGTAGGGGTCAGGTTACCCTGGTCATCGAATTCAACAATGACCGCGGCAATTTCCAGTAACGGGTTTTTGTCGGGGTTGAAACCGGCGGTTTCTATATCGACGATAACGGGCAAATAACCTCGAAAACGATTACGAAGCGGGCTGTTGAACTGCTGCATGGGGTTGTGTTAGGTAAAAGCATCAAATTATAGCGGTTATATGCGCTCGTGTTGGTAAAATATTCGTTGGCCGCTGGAAAATATGTTATTTTTACGGTGGGAAAGTTCACTGAGATAGCTGAGAAAAGCGATGAAAATTTTTTTATTGGTTTGTAAACGCAGTCTGGTTTGTGGAATTATTCTGGCTACGGCTTTGCTTGCCGGTTGTGCCACTGTAAGCCAGCCTGACCCACGCGATCCGTGGGAAAGCATGAATCGATCGACCCAATCATTCAATGATGGTCTGGATGAATACCTGCTGGAACCTGTAGCGCGCGGTTATGATTGGGTCATGCCTTCTTTCATGAGCGCCGGGGTGAGTAATTTTTTCAGTAATATTCGCGATATTCGGGTGACTATCAATGATTTGTTGCAGTTAAAGTTCAAACAGGGTGGTATGGATGCAGGGCGTTTTTTAATTAATTCCACAGCCGGTGTTGCCGGATTTGTCGATGTCGCGACGATGATCGATTTGCCGAAACACAATGAAGATTTTGATCAAACCCTGGGCTATTGGGGGGTGCCGACCGGACCGTATCTGGTTTTGCCTTTCTGGGGGCCAAGTTCATTGCGGGGGGTGACGGGTCTGGTTGGCGATGCGGCCATGAACCCTTTGACCTATACCTTCCTGTTCAGCGATACGTTTGCCGTTAGCGCTGCATCTTTTGGCGCGTATATGCTGGATGTGGTTGACCGGCGGGCGGCAGTTTTGGGTTTGGAGAAGGTGGCCGGCGAGTCGACCGATAGCTATGAGTTTTATCGTGATTCTTATTTACAGCAACGGCAGGCTTTGGTCAATGATGGTGAAGTACCCGATGTCGATGAGGGGTTTGAATATGACGAAGACGGTGGCTCCTGAAGGCTGTGATATTCCCTTCAATATCATGTGGCAAGCCGCCACATCAGTTTTTTTCCAGCCTGCAATGGAATAATGTTCTGATTGCCGGCGGGATACGATTCAGGTACCAGCCAGGCTGATTTTTCCAAGGTTAATGTTGCCGTATTTCTGGGTAAACGGTAGAAATCGGCGCCATTGAAACTGGCGAATGCCTCGAGTTTGTCCAATGCATTGGCTTGCTCAAACAATTCAACATAAAATTCCAATGCGGCATGAGAGCTGAAACAGCCGGCGCATCCGCAGGCCGATTCTTTCATGGATTGTAAATGCGGTGCACTGTCGGTGCCGAGGAAAAATTTGGGGTTGCCGCTGGTGGCGGCTTGTACCAGCGCCTCGCGGTGTGTTTCCCGCTTGATGACGGGCAGGCAATAATAATGCGGGCGAATGCCACCGGCAAGCAAGGCATTGCGGTTAAACATCAGATGTTGTGGCGTCAGGGTAGCGGCAAGATGAGCATCGGCGGCCTCGACAAATTGCACAGCTTCGCGGGTGGTGACATGTTCCAGGACGATACGCAGTTGCGGAAAATGTTTGATGATATCGGTCAAATGGGTATCTATAAATTTCCGTTCACGGTCGAAAATATCGATTTTGTCGTCGCTGACTTCACCATGAATCAATAATGGAATATCGTATTGTTGCATGCTTTCCAATACCGGATAGATTGCCGGCAAACGGGATACGCCACGGGCCGAATGGGTTGTGACGCCAGCCGGGTAGAGCTTGCAGGCATAGACATGTGGTGACGCGGTGGCTTTTTTGATTTCATCTTCTGTGGTTGAGTCGGTCAAATATAAAACCATCAAGGGCTTGAAACTGCTTTTCTCGGGCAGGGCGGCAAGAATTTCCTGGCGGTAGCGTTCCGCTTGTTGCACCGTGGTTACTGGCGGTTGTAAATTGGGCATGATGATGGCCCGGCCAAACCGGCGGGCTGTATGCGGCAGTACCGCTTTAAGTACGGCGCCGCTGCGCAGGTGCAGATGCCAATCATCCGGTTGTACGAAGGTTATTTTTTTCATGCCAAGAACTAATTCAGATAAATGTAATCTCAAATTCTAACCAAAGGCCTTGAAAAAACCAAATCAGGCCTTATTTCGTCCATTATTTTGTTGGCGTATAAAAAGCAGGACAACCGGTTTTGTTCTGTATTGTTAAGTCTAGTGTGTAATTTTTGGAGTGCTTGTTATGCCTATTTATGAATATTATTGTCAAGCTTGTGGTCATGAACATGAAGCCTTGCAAAAAATAAACGATGCCGTGTTGACGGATTGTCCGGTTTGTTCGAAGCCTGAATTAATACGCAAGGTATCGGCAGCGGGTTTTCGGTTGAAAGGCAGCGGCTGGTATGAAACGGATTTTAAAGGTGGCAATAAACGTAATGTGGCTGGGGACAGTAAAACCACAACCAAACCCAAGGACAAGGCGGCTTCGGGTTGTTGTGGTGGCGGCCGTTGCGGGAGTCATTAAAAAGCGGCTTGCAATCGTTAATTTTTGGACGTAGTATCGGTAAATTTTTTTGGATTTAAAGAGAAGACTTATGCGTAGCCACAAATGTGGGGAATTGGACACATCTCATTTAGCTGAAATCGTGGATTTGTGCGGCTGGGTTCATCGGCGCCGCGACCACGGC
The DNA here is from genome assembly GCA_964509475.1 of uncultured Methylococcaceae bacterium. GTDB lineage: Bacteria > Pseudomonadota > Gammaproteobacteria > Methylococcales > Methylomonadaceae > CAZDXJ01. The sequence continues at coordinate 36,138 of CAZDXJ010000006.1, forward strand.
GGGGTTATTTTTATCGATTTGCGTGATCGTTCCGGATTGGTGCAGATTGTATTCGATCCGGATACCCCGGAAACATTCGCGATAGCGGAAAGCGTGCGCAGTGAGTACGTATTGAAGGTTCAAGGTGTGGTGCGCAATCGTCCTCAGGGAACCATCAACCCGAACATGGCGACCGGTGAAATCGAAGTGTTGGTCAAATCGGTGCAAGTGCTGAACGAGGCGGACACGCCACCTTTCCCGCTGGAAGGCGATATCGAGGTTAACGAGGAAACCCGCCTGCGTTTTCGTTATATTGATTTGCGGCGCAAGGAAATGCAGGAAAAAATGAAGATTCGTCGTGATGTGACCCGTTGTCTGCGTAATTTTCTTGATGATCACGATTTTTTTGAAATCGAGACACCTTATTTGACCAAGGCGACACCGGAAGGTGCGCGCGACTATATCGTACCGAGCCGGACCCATGAAGATGCTTTTTTTGCCTTACCCCAGTCGCCGCAATTGTATAAACAGTTGCTGATGATTTCGGGTATGGATCGCTATTATCAGGTTGTGCGCTGTTTTCGTGATGAGGATTTACGCGCCGATCGGCAGCCGGAGTTTACCCAGCTCGATATCGAAACCTCATTCATGAACGAAGATCAGATTATGTTCCTGATGGAAGAAATGATACGGCATTTGTTCAACGAGATTCTTGATGAACAACTGCCGATGCCATTCCCCAGGATCAGTTATCACGAGGCGATGTCGCGTTATGGTTCGGATCGGCCGGATTTGCGTATTCCCCTTGAGCTGGTTGATATCGCCGATGAAATGAGGGATGTGGAGTTCAAGGTTTTCTCGGAGCCGGCCAATGATCCGGAAGGCCGTGTTGCCGCCATGCGTTTGCCAAACGGAGTGAAACTGACCCGTAAGGAAATTGATGATCTGACCCGTTTTGTCGGTATTTATGGTGCCAAGGGTCTGGCTTATATCAAGGTGAATGACCGTGATGCCGGCATGGCGGGGTTGCAGTCGCCGATTTTGAAATTTCTGCCGGATGACGTGGTTCAACAGGTATTGGACAAGGTTGACGCGAAAACCGGGGATTTAGTGTTTTTTGGCGCCGACAAGGCTTCCGTGGTCAATGAATCACTGGGTGCGTTACGGGTGAAGCTGGGTCAGGATCTCGGTTTGATTGAGAGCCAATGGCGGCCGCTTTGGGTGGTCGATTTCCCGATGTTTTCCTGGGATGCGGGGCAAAAACGCTGGAATGCCATTCACCACCCTTTTACAGCGCCGGGTTGTGATGTTGATGTTTTGCGTTCCGAGCCGGGGGCGGCATTATCCAGGGCTTACGATATGGTATTGAATGGCTCTGAAATTGGTGGTGGTTCAATCCGTATCCATAAAAGCGAAATGCAGTCGGCGGTGTTTGACTTGCTGGGCATTGGCGATGAAGAAGCGCGGGAAAAATTCGGTTTTCTGCTGGATGCATTGAAATATGGCTGTCCGCCGCATGGCGGTATCGCCTTTGGTCTGGACAGGCTGGTGATGCTGATGACCGGTTCTGCGTCAATCCGTGATGTTATCGCTTTTCCAAAAACGCAAACCGCTTCTTGTCCGTTGATCGATGCGCCAGCTATTGTCAATAATGCGCAATTGCGCGAGCTGGGTATTCAGCTTCGTGCCCGCAAGAAGGAGAGCAAAACATAATCGCGTCGGAACGTCTGTGTCTGTTGTTCCTCGCCCTTCCGTTATAAAACGGTCTTGCTCCAGGGAAGGGGCTGGACACGTATCTTGAGAGGTTATCATGAGCAGTAGCAGCGCTTTACCCATCCAGGATTACGCCTTGTTGAGCGATGCCGAATGTGAGCAACGCATTGTCCGCGCCAAGCAAAAGCTGGGTCGGGAATGTGTGATTCTGGGGCATCATTATCAGCGCGATGAGGTTTTCAAACATGCGGATTTTTATGGGGATTCGTTGAAATTATCACGTCAGGCGGCCCGGTCCGAAGCGAAATATATCGTTTTTTGCGGTGTGCATTTTATGGCCGAAGTGGCCGATATTTTATCCAGGCCTGAACAGATTGCGATATTGCCGGATCTGGCAGCCGGTTGTTCGATGGCGGATATGGCCAACCGGGTCAATGTGCAAAAGTGCTGGGATGAACTGGCACAGTGTCTGGATGTGGAAAACCAGGTCACGCCGGTTACCTATATCAATTCATCTGCTGATCTGAAAGCCTTTTGTGGCCGTCACCAGGGCATTGTCTGTACCTCATCCAATGCCAAAAACATATTGCAATGGAGTTTTGCCCGGCGCGATAAGGTACTGTTTTTTCCGGATCAGCATTTGGGGCGCAATACCGGCTATACTATGGGCATTGATTTGGAACAAATGGTACTTTGGGATTTTTCTCAGCCCATGGGGGGGCTGACCAGGCAGCAAATTGAAAACGCCCGCATCATTTTGTGGAAAGGTTTTTGTTCGGTGCATCAGATATTCCAGCCGGAACACATTGATGATTTTTTGCAGCGCTATCCTGAAACCCAGGTGATTGCACATCCCGAGGCCAGTTTTGAAGTCTGTCAAAAGGCCGATTATATCGGTTCCACAGAGACAATTTTAAAAATTGTCCGGCAAGCGCCGGCCAATACACGCTGGTTGGTTGCAACCGAGTTGAATCTTGTCAACCGCTTGCATGAGGAATGCAAAGCACAAGGTAAAAATGTACATTTTATGTCGCCCACTGTATGCATGTGTTCGACGATGTTTCGTACCGATCCGCAGCATCTGGCCTGGGTGCTGGAAAATTTGCTTGCCGGCCATGTCGTTAATAGAATATCGGTTGATCGGGAGGATGCCGTTTTTGCCCGGCAGGCGCTGGATAATATGTTATTGGTTTAATGATTAATTTAAAGGTGGATTGAGTAAATGGATACGTTTGGAACAATCCTGGTAACGGGCGGTGCTGGCTTTATTGGCTCGAATTTTGTGCATCACTGTCTGGCGCAGACCGGGCTGCGCGTGATAAACCTGGACAAGTTGACTTATGCCGGCAATCTTGAAAATCTTCAAGATCACAAAACCAATGAACGGCATGTTTTTGTGCATGGCGATATCGGTGACAGTGCTTTACTGGATGATTTGCTGCAACGCTATCAGCCCGGGGCGGTGGTCAACTTTGCCGCCGAAAGTCATGTCGATCGTTCCATTCATGGCCCGGAAGATTTTATCCAGACCAATGTTCTGGGAACATTTCAGTTGTTGGAAGCGGCGCGGGCTTATTGGGGGCAGACAACGAAACCTGCGAGGTTCCGTTTTTTACATGTGTCCACCGATGAAGTGTATGGATCGCTGGCGCCTTCCGATGCGGCCTTCAGTGAACGCCACGCCTATGCGCCCAACAGCCCTTATTCTGCTTCAAAAGCGGCTTCGGATCATTTGGTTCGAGCCTACCGCCATACCTATGGCTTGCCCACGTTGACCACCAATTGTTCCAATAATTACGGCCCCTATCAATTCCCTGAAAAACTGATACCATTGATTATCGAGAACGCTTTGGCCGGTAAATCCATTCCTGTTTATGGCGATGGCCAAAATATCCGTGACTGGTTGTATGTCGGCGATCATTGCAGGGCCTTGTGCGCGGTGCTTGCGAAAGGCCGCGTCGGCGAGGTTTACAATATCGGCGGCAAGCATGAAAAAACCAATCTGGATATTGTGCATACGGTATGCCGCATATTGGATGAACGGGCGCCGGGTTCGGCCTATAAACCCCATGCTTCGTTGATACGCTTTGTTCCGGATCGGCCCGGACATGATCGGCGCTATGCCATTGACCCGGCCAAGATTGAACGGGAAATTGGCTGGCGGCCCGAAGAAACTTTCGATTCCGGTATTCGCAAAACGGTTGACTGGTATCTGCATAACCGGCAATGGGTAGATCATGTTACCAGTGGCGCTTATCAAAACTGGATCAAGGAAAACTACGGAGACCGGGCATGAAACGTAAGGGTATTATCCTGGCCGGTGGTTCCGGCAGCCGTTTGTTTCCGGTTACCCGGGTGGTTTCCAAGCAACTGTTGCCGATTTATGACAAACCGATGATCTATTATCCGTTATCAACGCTGTTATTGGCAGGGGTGCGGGATATTCTGATCATTTCCACACCCGAAGATACCCCGCGTTTTGAACAATTACTGGGTTCGGGGGAAGTTTTGGGGATCGATATTCAGTATGCGGTGCAACCGGCTCCGGAAGGCTTGGCACAGGCTTTTTTGATTGGCGAACATTTCATAGGCGCCGATGCCAGTATTCTGGTGTTGGGTGATAATATTTTTCATGGCCATGAATTTGCCGGTTTGTTGACTCAGGCGGCCGCACAAGAGCAAGGGGCGACGGTATTTGCCTATCAGGTTCATGATCCGGAACGCTATGGTGTTGTCGAATACGATGTTGATGGCCGCGCCATCAGTATCGAGGAAAAACCCGAACAGCCAAAATCCGGTTACGCTGTAACCGGTTTGTATTTTTATGATAATCAGGTTGTGGATATCGCCAAACAGATCAAGCCCTCCTGGCGGGGAGAATTGGAGATCACCGATATTAACAAACATTATCTGCAACAAGGGCAATTACATGCGCAATTGATGGGGCGGGGTTATGCCTGGCTGGATACCGGTACCCATGAATCGATGCTGGAAGCTTCACAGTTTATTGCCACGCTGGAACGGCGGCAGGGTTTGAAAATCGCCTGTCTGGAAGAGATTGCCTGGCGCATGGGTTATATCGATGATGAACAACTGGAGGCTTTGGCAAGGCCGCTGGACAAGAACAATTACGGGCGTTATTTGTTACGTCTTTTGGATAAAGGAGGCTGACTTGCAAGTAAGCGCAACCCGGATTCCAGAGGTTTTGTTGATCGAACCGCGCGTGTTTGCCGATGAGCGTGGTTTTTTCCTTGAAAGTTTCAATGCCAGGCGTTTCAATTCGTTTTTGCCGGCGCCGGTTGCGTTCGTGCAGGATAATCATTCCCGATCCAGTAAAAATGTATTGCGCGGTTTGCATTATCAGATTCGCCAGGCACAAGGCAAGCTGGTGCGGGTCGTTGCGGGTGAAATATTGGATGTGGCGGTGGATATTCGTAAATCTTCGCCAACGTTTGGTTTATGTGTGACTGAAATGCTGAGCGCCGACAACAAGAAACAGCTTTGGATACCGGAAGGGTTTGCGCATGGATTTCTGGTGTTAAGTGATAACGCCGAGGTATTGTACAAAGCAACCGATTATTACGCACCGGAACATGAGCGATGCATTATCTGGAATGACCGGCAAATTGATATCGCCTGGCCGGAAAATGTCCGGCCAATACTATCCGGCAAAGACAGGCAGGGGCTTGCCCTGGCCGATGCCGAGGTGTTTGCATGAAAATATTGTTATTGGGTGGACAAGGCCAGGTGGGTTGGGAATTGCAGCGGGTGTTATTACCCTTGGGGCATATCATTTGTCCGCAGCGGGAGCAACTGGATTTGGCCGATCTGGATAAAGTGCAACGCTTTTTAAGTGATCTGGATGTGGATGTGATTGTCAATGCGGCGGCCTATACGGCGGTGGATCAAGCCGAGCAAGAAACTCAACTGGCCGACCGATTGAACCATCAACTCCCCGGCTTGCTGGCGGAAAAGGCAAAAACACTTGATGCCTTGTTGATTCATTATTCAACCGATTATGTGTTTGACGGCAACAAAAACCGGCCCTACCGTGAATCCGATGCCGCTAATCCATTGGGCGTTTATGGCCAGAGCAAATGGGAAGGCGAACAAGCCATTCAGCAAACCGGCGGCAATTATCTGATTTTCCGAACATCCTGGGTGTATGCAACGCGCGGGCGGAATTTTTTATTGAGTATTCGCCGGCTTGCCGCAGAACGTTCGGAACTGCGCATTGTCGATGATCAAATTGGCGCCCCAACCTGGGCACGCCTGATTGCGCAGACTAGCGCTTATTGCCTGCGGCAAGCCTTGCTGGAAAAGCGGCAAGTAAATTTTGTGTCCGGTTTGTATCATTTGAGCGCGGCTGGGCATACGTCCTGGTACGGATTTGCAAAAGCGATTGTCGAGTTGCTTGCCGAGCGCGGTGAGAACCTGAAATTGCAATGTCTCCAACCTATACCGACTTCGGCGTATCTGGCCGCAGCGGTAAGACCGGCTAATTCAAGACTGGATGTGTCCGCGTTGGAAAAACAATTTGAACTTGTCATGCCGAAATGGGACAAAACCCTCAGATTATGTATGGAAGAACTTGATACATAAAAAACAGTCAACACCCATCCGATTTATAAAAATTATTTGACAGGGGGGGGGCGTGGGCAAAAACAATTTGCCTGTGTTGGCCGCAGTTAAAAGCGCTCTTGCAACTTTGAACAAATCTTTTAAATGGAACAAATTTCAGAAACAATGCCGGACGCTTATCAAGATTTTATCGAGCGTTTGGTACAAGATGAAAAACTGGACGAAACGGATTTAAACCGGGCTAAAAAACTTCAAGGACAGGTGAGTACGGGTAGTTTTCCGGTTTTGCTGTCCAAATTGGGATTATGTGCCGATCGGGATATTGCCCAGGCGATTGCCACAGTGACCGATATGGATTTGGTGGAGAGCGCTGACTATCCGCAGAGAAGTCCTTTTTTGAGCGATATTTCTCTACGGTTTCTCAAGGAATATCATGTCATTGGTTTGGCAGAAACCGAAGACAAGGTGGAAGTCGCCGTTGTCGATCCGTTTGATCCCTATATTTCCAATGTGCTGGGGCTGGCCTGTGACAAACAGGTGGTATTGAAGGTCGGTATTGGTTCGGAAATTGACAATGCTTTGGAAGTCCAATACGGCGAAGGCAAGTCGGAAATGGGGCAGATTGTCGGTGATTTTGATGGTAAGGGCGATATTGACGAAGATGATATCGAATTGCTGAAGGACTTAGCCAGCGAAGCGCCGGTGATTCGTATGGTCAATCTGATTTTGCAACGCGCCCTGGAAACCCGTGCCTCGGACATACATATCGAACCGTTTGAACGTTCATTGAAAATCCGCCTGCGTATTGACGGGGTATTGCAAAATATCGAAGCACCGCCGGTTTCTTCAACGGCCGCCGTGATTTCCCGGATTAAATTGATGGCCCAGCTCAATATATCCGAGCGCCGTTTGCCACAGGACGGGCGTATCAAGATTCAGATGCAGGGCAAGGAAATCGACCTTCGGGTTTCGACCACACCGACCATGTATGGGGAAAGCGTTGTCATCCGATTGCTGGACAAGGAAAGCACGGTGCTGGATTTTGCCACCCTGGGTTTTAACGAAAGCAATGCCGGTAATTTTTTTGAGGTATTGCAGCAGCCGCATGGCATCATTTTGATTACAGGGCCTACCGGCAGCGGAAAATCAACCACGCTGTATACCGCATTGAGCCGTTTGAACATTCCCGACCGGAAAATCATTACCGCCGAGGATCCGGTTGAATATCAACTGGAAGGTGTCAATCAGATTCAGGTGAAACCTCAGATTGGTTTGACCTTTGCCAGTACCCTGCGTTCGATTGTCCGGCAGGACCCGGATATTATCATGATCGGTGAAATGCGTGATCTGGAAACGGCAAAGATAGCGGTACAATCGGCGTTGACCGGGCATCTGGTGTTATCGACTCTGCATACCAATGATGCGGCCGGCGGGGTGACCCGGTTGCTGGATATGGGGCTGGATGATTATTTGCTGACCTCTACCGTCAATGGCATTCTGGCCCAGCGTCTGGTCAGAAGATTATGCCCGCACTGCCGTGCAGCGCAGCCGGTTTTGCCGGAAATTACCGAAGAGATGAAATTACGGCGCTTTGTTCCTGAAGGTGACATTTACTTTTATCATCCAGTGGGCTGTGAGCAATGCGGAGGTATTGGGTATCGGGGGCGTATTGCCATTTTTGAATTTCTGGTCATGACCGACGCCATCCGGAAACTGGTGATACAACATAAGGAGGCGGGAGAAATCAATGAACAAGCGGTATGCGATGGTATGTTGACGATGTATGACGATGGTTTGAGCAAGGCGACCCAGGGTATTACCACATTGGAAGAAGTCCTGCGGGTCACGATGGGCGCGTGATATGGCGTTGTATGTCTACAAAGCGATAGACAGCACCGGCAATGTCGTCGAAGACAGCCGGGAAGCGATTGATGAACAGACATTGATAAAGATGTTGCAGGCGGAAGGTTATATTCCGGTCAGTGTGGTTTTGCAAAGTTCAAAACCCTTTTATTGGTTCAAAGGCGGAAACAAAGCAACCGGCTTGACAGCCAAGGAAGTCGCCTTGTTTACCAAGGAACTGGCGACACTACTGGAAGCGGGTTTGCCCCTGGATCGATCCTTGATGGTCTTGAAAGATTCGATAGAGGAAGAATCCGGAATCACGTTATTGATTGATCAGGTATTGGAAAAGATCAAGTCCGGTTCCACATTGGCCGATGCCCTGGAAACGCAAAGCAAATCTTTTTCCCGCTTTTATCTGAATATGCTGCGTGCTGGTGAGGCTGGTGGCAATATCGAGGCAATTTTGAAACGTTTGTCGGATTATCTCGACCGCAGCAAGGAATTAAAAGATACGGTCACGACGGCGCTGATTTATCCGGCCATATTGCTGGTCATGTCGCTGGCTTCGGTTTTTTTGCTGTTGACGTTTGTGGTGCCGCAGTTTACTGAAATGTTCGCCAGTGCCGGCAAGGAACTGCCGGTTTCCACCCGGATTGTGGTTGGAGTGGCGGAATGGCTGCAACGTTATTGGTGGTTTTTGCTGGTTTTGGGTCTGGCCGGATACGCGTTTTTTAAAGCGCAAATGGCCGATGTTAAACGTAAGGCGGTTTGGGATCGGTATTTGCTCGGAATCCCGATACTCGGTGAAATCCTGGCCAATATGACCGTGGCGGCATTCAGCCGAACCCTGGGAACTTTATTGGCCAATGGCGTTCCTATACTTACGGCACTGGCGATTGCCAAGGAAACCGTGGGAAATCAAGTGTTTGTACAGATTTTGACGGAAGCGGAACGCGATTTGAAACAAGGCAAAACAATGTCAGGGGTATTATTGAAAAGTGGACGATTTCCAAAAATGGCGGTACAAATGCTTAAAATTGGTGAAGAGACAGGAAAGTTGGAGGAAATGCTGGAAAGGACGGCGGAAGTTTATGACAAGCAATTAAAAATTTCCGTGCAGCGAATGCTGACCTTGCTGGAACCGATTTTGATTGTGAGCCTGGGGTTGGTGATTGCCGGTATCATTATGTCGATATTATCAGCAATTTTGAGTGTCAATGACCTGGCGTTTTAATATAGTTGTTTACAGTAAGTTAGCGTTGTATGGCATGATAATGCCGACGCCGGGTTAATTTTTCATTATTAATTTTGGTGTAAAAATAAGGAATGATTGTGCAAATAAAATGTAATCGTATGGCTGGCCAACAGACCGGTTTCACATTGATTGAACTTCTGGTGGTGTTGGCGATTATTGGTCTGCTGGCCGGTTTGGTCGCTCCCCAGGTCATGAAACACCTGGGTGGCGCCAAGACTAAAACCGCACGGGTGCAAATTGAAGATTTAGCCGGTGCCCTGGATATGTACCGCCTGGATGTAGGCCGTTACCCAACGACCGAGCAAGGCTTGCGAGCCTTGATCGAAAAACCCGTTGATGCAAAACGCTGGAACGGGCCGTATTTGCGCAAGGAAAATATTCCCCAGGATCCCTGGTATAACGATTACCATTACCGCTCACCTGGTCAGCATGGCAAGTTTGATCTATACACCTTGGGTGCTGACGAAAAAGAAGGTGGCGAAGGTGAAGATCAGGACGTGGCCAGTTGGCAATAATGTCTGAATCATGGCGTGGTAGTTTGCATATCCAATACGGCGCCGGATGCTTGTGATGCCTTATGCGCTTTGTTTGCAGAGGCTTTACCTTAATAGAACTGCTATTGGTGTTGGTCATTATTGCAGCGGCCGGATCGGTGGCACTACCGAATATAACTTCAGGCCAGGACACGGCCCGATTGACCAGCGCTGCGCGTGATGTTGCTTCAGCATTGCGTTATCTCAGAGGGCAAGCACTGTTATTGCATCAGGAAACGGTCTTTACCCTGAACCTTGAAAACAATGAATATCAGGTCAGTGGCCGCGATAAAAAATTTCAAATCCCTGAAAAAATACAAATAACCCTGGATACGGCGCAATCGGAAATTATCGACGAAGGCATGGGAAGGATTCGTTTTTACCCGGATGGCTCTTCGACCGGAGGCCGGGTAACCCTGAAACTGGGATCGGTCAGTAAACAGGTGGATATCAATTGGTTGACCGGTGGAATCAAGATCACCGATCAGGATTGATTGTGCTGTCCGTTACATTGCAGACACGGCAACAATGAATGACGTCAGGCAACGAGGTTTCTCGTTACTGGAAATATTGGTCGCCTTCTCCATATTGGCCATGTCCCTGGGGGTTTTGCTGAATATATTTTCCAGTGGCCTGCAAACCGCGATGTTGTCCGAGGAATATGTACATGCGATTACGATAGGACAATCCCTGCTGGCACGCAGTGGTATTGAAACACCGTTGCAGCAAGGCATAACCACGGGTAGCGAAGAAGGAAAATTTACCTGGGATATACAGGTGACACCTTATAATATTGCCGAACTGGCGCAACAACAGGCCGAGAGCAATAAATACCAGCTTTATCAGATTACGGTGCATGTCAAATGGGCAGAACAGGACAATGAACGTTTTATTCAGCTCGATAGCCTTCGTTTGGGTAAAAAAACTGGTGATGGCAGCGGTTAAATGAAATATTATTGCAGCCGCGCTTTTACATTGCTGGAAGTTTTAATCGGTATGAGTTTGTTGAGCGTCATGATGCTGCTGCTTCTGGGTAGTTTGCGGGTCTGTATACAAAACTGGGATGCTGGCGAAAAAAAAATTGCCGAAGTCAACCGTTTGGCAGTTTTGCAACAATTTTTTTTCAGGCGTTTGCAAAATATTCGTCCATTGGATGATGATTTTTCATTTGATGAACCGGTATTCTCTTTTCAAGGTGATAAAAGCCAGTTACAGTTTGTTGGCGCCATGCCGGCCAGTGCCGGACGCATGGGTTTGCAATTATTCAAAATCGGATTGGTTGCGGGCAAGATGGGCAAGGATATCAAGGTATCGGTGCAACCTTTTTTTCCGTTGTCGGACGGGGAGCAATGGAATGCGGATGAAATTACAGTGCTGCAAGCAGTGGACACATTGCAGTTTTGGTATTTTGGTTCGGAAGATGTCGATGCAGAACCCGTTTGGCGGCAACAATGGCTGGATATGGAGGAATTGCCCTTCTTGATTGCCATCGCCATCAAAATGCAGGACGGCTCGGTCTGGCCGCCGATTATTGTTGCCCCGCATAATGGTGCCGGTCATATCAGCAAACGGATAAACAATGTCGATCCCGGTATGTTACGCAACGGTATATTTGGCCAGGCTCATGTACAGTAAACGCCAGGGTAATCAAGGGGTAGCACTGCTTCTGGTGTTGTGGATGTTGACTCTGGCGAGCATCATGGCGGGCAGTTTCGCCTTGACCATGCGCCGTGAATTGGCGATTGCCGGTAATGCCCGGGATTTGGCGGAAGCTTCGGCTTTGACCGAAGCGGGTATTCATTATGCCATGCAAATGTTACTAACCACTGATCGGAAAACGCGTTGGTCAGCTAATGCTGGCACTTATGAGATAGCGTTTGCCAGCCACAAGATTCGTATCAAAATTCTCGATGAATCCGGCAAAATAAGCATCAACAACCCTGATCCGAAGTTATTGCGTGGATTATTGATTAAAGCCGGTCTGGAACAGCAGCAACAGAATCAGATCATTGATAATATTCTGGATTGGCAGGATGAAGATGATGAACGTCGAACATACGGTGCCGAGGCTATGGAATATAAACGTGCCGGACGCCGCTATCAGCCCGCCAATCAGGCGTTTCAGGCCTTGGAAGAATTGCAGCTGATTTTAGGGATGGATGCGGCTTTGTTTAAACAAATAAAGCCGTTTTTGACGGTTTACTCAAATGCAAACAAAATCAATCCATTTTATGCTGAAAAAGAGGTCTTGCTGGCGCTTCCCGATGTGGATGAAAATCTTATTGAACATTATCTGCAAGAACGGGCGGACAGCCTTAAAAAGGCCGGACCGCCGCCGGATTTTCCCTACCCGGAAATTGCTTCCGGCAATGTTTCCGGGGTTTATACCCTGATTGCCGAAGCACGCTTGAGCAGTGGCAATACGGGAATGACCAAGGCTGTGATTACCAAAAGAAATTCGGTAAAAGGTTTGCCATATACTATCCTTGAATGGCATAGCGCACCGGTGAATGAAAAAACATTATTCTAACGTATCGGATCGCCCGGTTGTATTTTAGCCGGTGTGGCTTATTGATTTATCAGGTCGCATACAATTGTATAGCCCTGCATAACATTCCAGGTTGTGAAAGATGAAAAATCAATGCCTTACACCTGTTTTTTAGGCGAGGGAGCGATTATATTTTAACAAATAATTATGCTTAAGCTTGATACTGAAATAAACATTGATGTTCCCGGTTTTTTGCGTTGGTGGGAGGCTGAATTACGTGCCATATTGCCGGAAAAAATCAAACAACTGTTTAATGAGCGGTACAGTTTGTTGATTATTGAACCGGATAACGATCAGCTGGCCGTCAAATTGATGACTCGTGAGCAAATCCAGCGGATTGGCAAATTTCCGATCAATGAATTAGGCTGGGCGCAATTACAGGTTTTGCGGGATGAAAAACAAACACTGGCAAATGCCGAAGTGTTGATCCGGTTACCGGAAAACTGTACCGTCATGAAAAAATTGTATATTCCCGAGGCGGCGGCGGCAAACCTGAAACAGGTCATAGCCTATGAACTGGATCGTTACACGCCTTTCACGATGGATCAGGTCTATTTTGATTTCATTATTCTGGGTAAGGACAAGATCAACAACCAAATTGCCATTCAGTTATTTTTGGCGCCTAAAAACAAAGTTGATCCGGTTTTGAAAAAAATTCAGGACTGGGGGCTTCAACCTGATTATGTCGATTGTCCACAAATCCCTGGTATTAACGCAAATTTCCATCAGCAATATAACCTGTTGCCGGAAGAAAAAAGACGTAAAAAGGATAAAACGCCAAAAATTATCCTGCTTTCATCGATACTGATGGTCATGCTGTTATTCGTTTTGGTTTTATTCATGCCGCTATGGATGAAAGGGCAAACGGTGGAAGCATTAAGGGGGGAAGTCCGAAAAACAGAAAAACAGGCGCAAAGCGTAAATGTTGTCAAACAGAAAATAGACGCGCTATACCAGCAGTCGGCCACCATTATCGGCAAAAAATCCCGGGAACCGTCATTGACGGAAATACTTGAAGTATTGAGTTCGGTAATAGCGGATGATACCTGGTTAATGCAATTCAAATATTATAAGCACAAATTAAATTTGCAAGGCTTGTCACCTTCCGCTTCGGCATTGATCGGCGTTCTGGAAAAAACCGGATATTTTCACAATACCCGTTTTGTGTCACCAGTGACCCGGGACAGACGCAGCGGACTGGAACGGTTTCAAATTGCCACTGAGATCAAAACGGGAGAAAAGCAATGATTGCAGCGTTGACTTCGGGGCAGCAACGGATGTTGGCAATTGCCTTGCTGGTTGTTGTCGTGTTTTCCCTGCTGTTGTTGTTGATAGAACCCGTTGTAACAAAACTCGATCAATATGATGAAACGATTGATGAACTCGCGTTTCGGATAAAACGATACAGGAAAATTATCGCCACATCCGATCAGATTTTCGATCAGGTTGAAGCAACCCGTCTGAAAATTGCCGAACAAGGTTATATCAGTACAAAAAACAGCGAAGCACTGGTTTCTGCCGAGTTGCAGCAATTCCTCAAGGATGCAATCAGCCAAGGTGGGGGCAGGCTGATTAGCACCCAGGTACTGCCCAGCAAAAAGGAAGGGGAATTAATGCGCATCGCGGTAAAATTAAGGCTGTCCGGCACGATAGAGATGTTAAGGAATTTGCTTTATGACATCGAAACGGAAAAGCCGTTATTGATCATCGAACAGCTTGACATTAATCCCCAAAGAGCAAGACGAAATCCCAAAACCCGGAAAATAGAGGCATCGGATCAACTGAATATCAGCCTGATGGTCATGGAATATATGAGGAAAGTTGACTGATGGGGGGGCTGCGATGGGAATATAAAGCCGCTGCCGGCATGGCCGGTTTGGGTTTGATTTTATTGATTGTTCTGTTTGGGGAATGGCTTTATGGCCAGTATGACAGAGACAGGATAATGCAGCAAATCAACCGGGTGCAGCAAACTGATTTTCAGATCGATCCCTTACCGGAATATGTTTTTTTTAAGCATCCGGTTCAATATTATGATGAGATGATTAATCGCCCGTTATTTAATAAAAAGCGGCGCCCTGTCAAAACACAACATAATGATGTTGCAGATCGGGAAACTCAGGTTATCCAGCCAAACCGGCCTTTCGATCTGAAATTAATCGGTAGTTTGGTTGTTCCCGGGCAAGGACCTGTAGCCGTATTTCAAAATCCAATGGCCAGTAAAAACAAGGACAGGTTCAAACGTTTGCAACTGGGTGAGAACTATTTTGATTGGCGTATCGACAAGATTTTACCTGACAAGGTAATTGTCATTTCGGGTAAACAGAAAAAAGAGATTCTTCTTAGAAAAAAACGACCGGACAATGAGCTGGGGCAATCCGTTCAGGGCAAAATAATACCTGCCGGTAAAATACATTTGAATACTTTGGGAAGAAAAAAAATTAATTGACAGGGGTTTTCCCTTTAATGAATGAGTTTTATGAACAAAAATAACAAGTTGGATTCCCGTTTAGTGGTTTTGTTGGGATTGATATTGACGCTTGCCGGTTGTGAGGCATTGGGACCGGAACTGGGCGTAAAAAGACAATTACAGCCTCTGGAGGATATAGAACAAGCGGACTGGAACGCCAATGCGGAAGTATTCGATCAACTAGGCAATTCCGAATTATCGGAGTCCAGAAATAAAACCGTGATGGAAGAATATATCGGTACCGGAAAATTTATTGCGCCACAGAGGACGAAATCATCAAAATCCGGCGGGGATGGAAAGTATACCCTGAATTTTGATGGCGCGGATTTACGGGAAGTCACCAAAATCATATTAAGTGACATGCTGGGCAAAAATTATGTGATCAACCCGAAGGTGCGTGGCGAAGTCACGTTGCAGACGACGCGGCCATTGACCCGAAGCGAATTGTTGCCCACCCTGGAAATGCTGCTCAGAATGAACAGTGTCGCCCTGGTCAAGGAACATGGCATTTACCGCATTGAACCCTCAGCCAGTGCCTTGCAAGGTGGCGGCATTCCCGGGGTTGGCGTGACCGGCAAGCTGCCCCCCGGTTACCAGATTCGTATTGTGCCGCTGCGTTATGTGGGCGTCAATGACATGGAAGAGATTCTAAGACCGATCATGCCGTCTAAAGGCATTCTGCGTAAGGATGGGGCACGCAATTTATTGATGCTGGCCGGTACCGCCAGTGAACTGCAACGTATCCTGGAGACCATCAAGATTTTTGATGTCAATGTCATGGAAGGTATGTCGTTTGGTCTTTATCCACTGGAAAACATCGATGTCATGGATGTTATCGGGGAACTGGAAAAGCTGTTTGACAAAGATGCCAAAAATCCATTGGCGGGTATGTTCAAATTCGTTCCGATAGAGCGCCTCAATGCGGTGATGATTATCACGCCGCAACCGGAATATCTACGGGAAATCAAAAAATGGGTACTCCGGCTGGATCGTACCGACTCGGTTGCCGGCGAAGGCGTTATCGTTTATCGGGTGCAACATGTTATTGCCACGGAATTGGCATCGACACTGGAATCGGTATTTAGTGGCACGGGCCAATCATCAAGGCGTAATAAAGCCAAGGTTGCGCCTGGCAGGCAATTAGCCTCGATATCAATCAACAACACAAATGCATCCGGCCAAAAACGTCGCCGATCCACGAATGCCAAAAAATCGCCGGGTGGTAAAAATTCGATGGATTTGAGCAATGTCCGGGTGATTGCCGATGAGCCGAACAATGCCCTGGTCATTATGGCAAGGCCGCAACAGTTTAAAATCATCGAAACCATAATCAAGCAGCTGGATGTCATGCCCTTGCAAGTCTTGATCAATGCCGATATTTTTGAAGTGCGTCTGACCGATGATTTGAATTATGGTGTCAAATGGATATTTGAAAACAGCCTGCCTGGTGGCCACAAAGGGGTCGGACTGTTCGGGCTGGCCAAGGATGCGGCACTGGCCGGGGCCACCGGTGGTTTTTCCTATGCAGTGCTGAACAGTTCGGATAATGTTCGGATAATCGTTGATATGCTGGCCAAAACCAATAAAATCAATGTCATTTCGTCGCCAACCTTGATGGTTCTGAACAATCAGCAGGCCAGTATCAAGGTGGGTGATCAGGTGCCGGTACGCCTGGGTTCGACGACCAATAACAACGGCACGACGGAAAATATCAGTATGCGCGACACCGGCGTCAAACTGAATATCACACCAAGGGTCAATGCGGGCGGTATTGTCATTATGGAGATTGATCAGAGTTTTGATCAGGCGCAAAAAACTGAAGTATCCAGTATTGACTCACCCACGATTCTGCAACGCAAGATACAAACATCCGTCGCGGTAACCAGTGGCGAGACCATTGTGTTGGGCGGTCTTATCTCAGAAGATCATGAATACACCAAAAGCGGTATTCCGTTTTTGAAAGATTTGCCCTGGATTGGGGATTTATTCGCTCAAACCGCAAAAAAGAAAATCAAGGATGAATTGATCGTGTTGATTACGCCATCGGTAATCGGCAATAAATACGATGCCAGAAAAGTGACCCGGGAATTTCAGAAAAAACTGACCGGGATTTTTGAAGACTTGCCTGTCAAGGCAAAAATGACTGAGAGCAAGCAAAAAACCACTCACTCAGAGCCGTAAGCACAAGGGTCGGCTCATGGCGGAATGACGGTCTGACAAAACCATGATGGCCAATACACGTCATTCCGGCACCAAGGCTCAAGGATCAAAGCCATTAAGCATTAAGTTATACTCTACGTGGTTACGAATGCGGAAAATAAAGCGACCCTCGGGATGAAACGCCTGCCTGTGCTACGGCAGACCGGCCTGCCTGTTGCAGACCGGTTTACCGGAATCGCCCGACAGGGTTGAGTAAGACATATCCCGTAAAAACAAATATTGCATGGGGTAGGTGCGGATAAATCCAGCCCTTCAATGAAGAGCTGGATTTATCCGCACAGCACAGAAGCATGAATACGACACAGCGCCGGGCCGATCACCGGCCGGGTGGCCGACAGACAGGAGCACCGCAGATCGGCCAATGCCCTGGAACGTCGCTTCGTTACCCAAGGCGGAACCACAGATGAACCCAGAAAGTTTCCTGTTCAGCGTTTTCGCCACAGCAAGCATACTCATTATCTTTTGTGTTTTCCGTGCTTAATTCATTTGATATTCAAAATTCGCAAACCGGTCTGCCAACAGGCAGGTGTGGCCGCGTGCAGTATAGTGAAATGTGATTTGGGTGCTGGTGCGGCTTGTTGTACCATGCGGATAAATCCGCACCTACACTGGTATGGTTGCAAGGCTATGACGGCGATATTGTGTAGGATCGATCAAGTGTAGCGGATCGGCCAAGGGTGTGGGATGGCGTTTGGTTACCGAAGGCGAACCGCCCGCACCCTGTTTTTTTAGGCATCGAGTTATGAAAACCTTTGCTGGAAACAGTATGCCGGGCAAGTTTCCTGCAATGTTCAAAATCCGCAAGTGTAGCCGCCGCGTGCCGAATAAAATACAACAGTATTCTGAATCTGTATTACGGGAAATTCAATACCTTATGAATCCATTGCTTAACCCCGTGAACGGTTATGATTACACCACTTGCGCAATTGCCAAATCAGGCTGTTTTGTTGCTGGAACGGCATAAACCGGGTTTGTAGACGGGCGGGTAAAGGCGTTTTTTGAACCGGGGTGCGCAACCCCTGATAACAAGCCCTGAAATAGCTTGCCAATTCAAAAAACTGTATAGCCCGCACCAAACCGATGACGATTCTGGAAACCAGCATATAAGCAGCCAGGGGTTGTGGGTAATAACGCCGGATCAGCCAAAGCGTGTTACGGGTTGGGAAAAACACACGCCGCCAGCCGGGACGCTGACCGGGTTTGCCGCGGTGGATTACAATGCATTCCGGATCATAATAAATATCAAAACCTTGTAAGCGGGTTTGAAAAGCGACTTCGATCTCGTTTTGATAAAGAAAAAAACTTTCCGGATACCAGCCGGTTTTTTCAAAAAGTGAGCGCCGGATAATGAATCCGCAACCAATAAAAAAAGGTGATGGAACAAAATTTTGTTCGGCAGGCAAATGCCAGCTCCACTGATCGCCACCATCCTGGGTGATAATCCGGCAAGCGATAATGCCGATATCGGTCGTTTGCTCCAGTTTATTGACGGCGTTGTCGAGCGCAGGCAGGCTTTGCGGGTTGGAATCATCATCCAGAACCAATATATACTGGCCTCGTGCCCGTTTAAAACCTTCATTATAACCGGCAATACCGGTATTATCAGCCAATAAAACCGCTTGGATGCCTGTCTGGTGTTGTAAAAATTCGGCGGTGCCGTCCGTAGAACCGTTATCGACGGCGATAATTTCAATATCCTTGCGCCCCGAACAAAACTGCCGCAAGTGTTGCAGGGTGCGCCGGGTTTCATCGAGGCGGTTGTAATTTAAAAATACAAGGCTGAGTTTAACGCTGGGCTGGGGCATGTTTTATTGTTTGGCTCTGAACCGGATGGGTTATTGGTGGAACTGCGGCGCTTGCCCACCCTGTGCACAGATCAAGTCCGCTGGGTAGGGTGGCTCAAGTGTAGTGGAACCACCTTGCCGTTCACGGCAAGACAAAATATTCAATATTGGAATAATCACTGCGGCAATTGAAATTATAGGCATTAATGGCAACATAAAAAGCCGAACCGGAAGGCAGGTTCACCGAAAAACGGGTTTGCTGCTTCACATCGATGCTTTCTATTGGCGAAAAAGCCGGGAAAGGTGCGTAATTCAAACGGTAACCTTCGGCATGGCTGACGGCATTCCATGTCGCCGTGACCTGCTGGCCCTGCACCGATAAATGCAAAATCGGGGTAGCCGGTGTTTCATTGGTCGTGCAGATATTTTTCGAGATAAATGAACTAAATTGGGCTACCCGTGTATAAACGCCAGGGAAGCCTGGTTGAGCGCAACCGTAACCAAAACTGACAATACCAATTTGAGTCAGGGTCTGGTTTTCCGGATCAAGCAAAACCGCAGGACCGCCGCTGTCGCCCTGGCAAGAATCTTCACCGCCGCTTAATACGCCAATACACAGCATGTTATCGCTTATGCCACCGATTTGCTGGTTACAGACTGCGTTGGGAATAATCGGCATACTGACTTGATGCAAAACATCGGGAAAAAAACGTGATGAAGGTGACGTATCTCCCCAGCCCAATACAGTCGCTTTGATCTGTGGATTTTTATCCTGGACGCTGAATTGTCCCAAGGTTTTTATTGGTGGCAACGAGGTTTCCGCCGCCAGCTCCAATAAGGCCATATCGGAATCAAAGTTGACAGGATTATAGTTTGGATGGATGAGAATACGCTTGATGGCGATACGTTCGCCATTATTTGCGCTTAACCGGGTCTGGCCAACCAGGATATCAAATCTATCAGGCGTGAAATTGAATACACAGTGGGCGGCAGTTATGGCCCAGTTGGGCTTGATCAGGCTGGCGCCGCAAAACTGGCCAAAGATATTGGGTATATCCTTGAATACCAGGGCGGCCATAAATGGCCAGGCGCCCTCATTGGCCAGGGTGCCGCCGATGATTTTTGGTGCAGGAGGTGTGGCATCTTCAGCAAAGGCAGGGGTGATCGATGTGCTACAAAACAATAAAAGACCGCCCGAAAAAAAAGCATTGGCAAATTTAGATAGTGACATAATCAACTGGGAATCTATTGTGTTTAATCAGGAAATACAACGCTCAGCCTGTCATGGTAGGCAACACCGGAATCTGAAATTATGTTTCTGTTTTATATTCTAGTAGAATCCTGCAGAGATGGATAATTAATTTGATTACGCGATGTTCAACTTAAAAGTCGAACATCGCGTAATAACTCCAAATGCTTTTGTCACAGTCCTTGCCAAGAAATTCACCGACAATTTCCATTGTAATGACTTCACTGTCTGTGAGCCTGGGGGCAAAACCACGCCGACGTAACGGAGCTTTTACCACTTCCTGATACGGCTTCTTCTACACAACACTAAACAACCACCCGCTAGAAGACGGGTGGGTTAGAGAGATTGGCGACTGAAAGTCGGGATACAGGGCGAATAG
>CAZDXJ010000007.1:0-56408 GCA_964509475.1 uncultured Methylococcaceae bacterium
CAGGCCTTGGTATGCCTGAAAGTTATCCTGTCTCATGAATAATAGGTAATACACTATGGCAATGGGTAAGGGCAAGCCCAGCTCTTCCGTGAAAGGGCTGGGCTTGCCGCCTGCCAACAGACCCAATTGCCCGATCATTTTCCGCCTTCATAACCGTGCGGCGTGTAAAAACACTCTTGAACCCCAACAACAGCTATTTTCAAAATCCGCAACCGTGACCGCGTGGAAGTATAAATCTCTATGGTGCGGGTCAGGATTGTTTTTATATTTATCCTGAAAGCCCGAATGGAACTTGATGGATTCCGCCATGCTCAATAACCGAACTCTTTGCTCTTCCGGGGTTGTATTCCAGCCCTGAAACCATCGTTTGTTAAAGGTGCGAATGATTTCATCCAGCGGATCGGTGTCTTTTCCACCGCCATGCGCACCGCGTGGATTCGGGTTCTGAGGCTCCAGTTCAGACTCGGCATCATCCAGCTTAATCGCATGATTCAGCTTAACCCGCTGTAAGCCATAGGAACTCAGATCAACCGCCTCTGCGCCTGGATCGGCCACCTTGAGCCTGGGAATCAGGAACTTTAATAGGGGTTACGCATTGATAAAATGAAACAAGCTATCTTTCAAGAAAAATATGGACGGGGTATTTAAACAATGGCTCTTTCCGGCTTTGTGGGGTAACCACTTCAGCGTAGGGGCGTATTGCGTAAGTCCTGCTATTGCAGACAACCTGATAAATCAATACCTGATCGCCTAAAAAATAAAGGTTGAATAATTACAATATTCACTTGAGAAAACAGATAATTTCATGTAAAATTTCAGCTCTTTTATATCAAGTTTTAACCGGAACGCAAGAACGATGAAAACATTTAGTGCTAGACCAGCAGAAGTGAAGCGCGATTGGTACGTGGTCGATGCTGAAGGGAAGACGCTGGGGCGGCTTGCCAGTGAAATCGCAAAACGTCTGCGCGGAAAACACAAACCCGAATATACACCGCATATTGATACCGGCGATTATATCATCGTGGTGAATGCCGAAAAGATTAAAGTTACCGGTAACAAGGAAAAAGATAAAATGTATCACCGGCACACAGGCTATATCGGGAACATGAAAACAACGTCTTTGGGCAAGCTCAGGCAAACTTTCCCGGATCGTATCATCCGTACCGCAGTGAAAGGCATGTTGCCAAAAAATCCATTAGGGCGTGCAATGTTCAAAAAACTGAAAATTTACCCAGGTTCCGAACATAACCATCGGGCGCAACAGCCTAAAGTTCTGGAATTGTAATAGACAAAAAGGTTAAAAACCATGGCAGAAGCTCAATATTATGGAACCGGCCGCCGTAAAAGCGCTATCGCGCGTGTTTATGCAAAAGCGGGTTCTGGAAAAATCACCATAAACAAACAATCGATTGAACGGTATTTCGGTCGTAAAACAGACCAGATGATTGCCCGTCAGCCATTGGAATGCGTTGATATGGTCAATAATCTGGATGTTGATATTATCGTTAAAGGCGGCGGTCCTTCCGGACAAGCTGGAGCAATTCGCCATGGTATGGCGCGGGCATTGATGGCATACGATGAAAACCTGCGGGCGGCATTGCGTAAAGCGGGTTATGTGACACGCGATGCGCGTGTTGTGGAACGCAAGAAAATTGGTTTGCATAAAGCCAGAAAACGCCCTCAGTACTCAAAACGTTAATTCATTTTCCCGCCCCCCACGTACCCACGTTTTTGGGGAATCGTCTAGCGGCAGGACTACGGACTCTGACTCCGTCAACCAAGGTTCGAATCCTTGTTCCCCAGCCAATACAAAGCCACGGTGTAAACGGCCGTGGCTTTTTTGTATCCCAGCAGTTCGTTTTTTGCATAACCAATCATCTTGATCAGGGTATAGATAAATGACGGGTTGCAGCAACTGCTTCCAGTCTTTCGGATGCAGGGCGTCGCCGTGTATGTCGGGTCATTGTGTGCATTTTCCATTTGTTAAACCTTATAATATGGTATATATTCAATTTCAAGGCTCATCATCGGCTCGGCTGCCGACCCCTTCCGAATTTCGGTTGATGAGGGCAAGCGCTTGTGCCTCTTGCGCGGTGGGCCTTACCTTTCGATTTTTACTGTATTCCCCGGCGGTTTCCCCCGTTTATTCTTAAACAACGCCAAAAAATAGTTTTTCAAGCTGCTGGCAGTCTGTTTTAATACGGCACGGTAAGTGGCTTCGTTCACATGAATATAAATCGGCCTTGTCCCGTCTTGCTGATAAATATCATTTGCATGAGACTGGACGTTTAACGCATTGGATTAATGGTTCTGCCGTAGAATCTGACGTTCTGGCATTGTGTCTATCGTTTGGAGGAATCCATTTTATGATTTATAGCATTGAAAACCATTGCAAATGGTGTATTCATTATACAGGGGGGCGTGCTTGCAAAGCGTTTCCTGAAAAAATTCCCGATGAGTTGTGGAGTGGCGAAAACCTCCATTATGAGCCGGTTGATGGCGACAATGGGTTTCGGTTTAAAAAAAAACGTGTTGAATTGACGCTTGATAACTAATGGCTGGCGCAAATTTACAGATTACTATTGAGTACAATGGCAGTGAAGTTATTGATGTATTGCATCGATTGATGGCTGTTACCCGGACTGCCTGAACGGTTACTGTTTTGTGTCGCGATAAGCTGTAAATGGAGACAAGCCAGCAAGGGGAGGTAAAAAGAACTCAAATCGTGTAACATCTGTTGTCGGTCTTCTGATTAAATCATTGCCACTTTTTAAACAGAAAAGGTATAGTTTATCTTTTACAGTAACTACTCACCGGTTGTGTTTTAGCTGGCGCAGGTCATTGATTGATCAGGACACGTGCATACATCCCTGTCGTTCTGCATAACATCCCAAGTTATGCAAGCCCAGCTCTTCCGTGGAAGGGCTGGGCAAGCCTGATAAATCCACAACCTGCACACGCTTTTCAGAGGGGGTGAGTCGATACCTTTTACATTGGTAAATATTTGTGAGGAGGCTCCTTGATGCAAAATTCAAAATTCTTTCATCCATTGCTATTTGTTTTATTGAGTCTGTGTGCGGCTTGCTCTTTTGCGGCCGATCCTGGCGCTGGCAGGCAAAAAGCGGCGGCTTGTACGGCTTGTCACGGTGTGGACGGTAATAGCAAAAATCCGGCCTATCCCATATTGGCTGGACAGCAAGCGGATTATCTGGTTGCTCAACTTGCCGCTTTTCAGAACGGGGTACGCAAGAATCCCATGATGCAAGGTATTGTAAAAGCGTTGAACAAACAGGATATGAAGGATATTGCCGCTTTTTTTTCCGGGGTAAAACCTGAAAGTGCGGGGGGTGATGTAAAATTGGCGGGGGCGGGAAAAAGCAAGTTTGCCATGTGCAGCGGATGTCATGGTGCGGACGCGAAAGGCCGGGCCACATTCCCAAGACTTGCAGGCCAGCATCCTGCTTATATCATCAAACAATTGCGCGAATTTAAGGCCGGTGTACGCAAAAGCGGCCCGATGCAAGCCATGACTGCAGGCTTGTCCGATCAGGATATGCAGGCCATTGCCGCCTATTTAGCGACGTTGGACTGATTGGACGGGCAGGTTGTTGAAAACGGGAGGTTTTCAACAACCTGAACAGGTTTGTTTGATGGACTGTGCGCAATGTCAGAATTTGATGTTCAGGGCGTGCAGTTTACGGTACAAGTGAGTGCGTTCCATGCCGATGGTCGTGGCGAGTTTGGCGACATTACCGCCGGTTTTTTCAAAATAGTATTCAATATAGGCTTTTTCAAATTGTTCCCGCGCCTCTTTGAGTGGTAAATTGAAAAATTCTGGTACGCTGGCCGAATTTTTTTCCAGGATGGTGCCCAGTGCTTTTTTAACTTCGTCCAATCCAATTTCATCACCTGCACCGAGAATCATCAAGCGCTGTACCAGATTTTTCAATTCCCTGATATTGCCGGGCCAGGGGTAATTTCTCAAGAAGTTTTGGGCCGCCATGGAAAACTTTCGAAAGGCGAGTTTTTCATGGCTGACGAAATAATCGACATAAAAGGCGAGTAATTTGGGAATATCTTCATGGTGCTTTCTCAGTGGCGGGATTTCCATGGTAACCCCGTTCAGTAAATAATACAGATCCTGGCGAAAGCGGCCGGCACGCATTTCTTCTTCCAGATCAATCGCCGATGAAGCGACAATGCGGACATCGACCCGTACCGGTTCGCTGCCACCGACTCGTAAAAAAGAACTGGATTCCATAGCGCTGAGCAAACGTAACTGGGTTTCCTGATCCATGCTGCCAATATCGCCCAGAAACAAGGTTCCGGCATGGGCTTGTTCAAGCAGGCCAGGGTGGATTTTGCCATTTTCTTCCTTGCCGAAAAATTCCACAGTTGAATTTTGGGGTGAAATACTGCCTACGGCGACATTGATGAACGGGCCGTTGTGGCGGCTGCTATTGGCATGTAAATAGTGGGCGTAAAGCTGTTTGCCAACACCGGCTTCACCGATGAACAGCACTTTGGTATCGTGTTGGGCCAGGCGTTTCAGTTGATCCTTGATGCGTTCAATGCTGGCGCTGTTACCAACCGGTTCGATAAAATCGGGTTGTTGCTTTGAGACGGTGTTTTGTTTTTGCAATTGACTCGTTGCCAGAGCGCGTTCGACAACCCGTAGTAATTTGGTCAGAGACAAGGGTTTTTCCAGAAAGTCATAGGCGCCCAGACGAGTTGCCTCCACAGCCGTTTCCACGGAACCGTGTCCCGACATCATGACCACCGGACAAAGTTTCTGATCGTCGCCTGCCCATTCTTTTAACAAGGTGATACCATCGGTATCCGGCATCCAGATATCGAGCAGGATCAAGTCGGGTTGATGTTCGTGCTTCAGTTTACGGGCCTGATCGGAATTTTCGGCTATCGAAACCTGGTAACCTTCGTCTTCAAGTATTTCCAAAACCAATTGGCGGATATCGGGCTCATCGTCTACAACCAGTATATAGGGTTTGTCTGTTTTCATTTTTTTAGGGGAGTTAAGCTGCGGGGAGCTGGAAAATAAATCCGGCGCCTGAATGATAATCTGGATCAACCCAAATCAAGCCGCCATGGTCCTGAATAATCTTTTTGACAATGGCGAGACCCAGACCAGTACCTTTGCTTTTGTTGGTAACATAGGGTTCAAAAATAGTTTCCACTTGCTTTTCGTCGATGCCCGGGCCGTTATCATAAACGGCAATTTCCAGGAAGCGGGCACTGTTGTTCATGACATTGTGTAATTTTATTGAAATTTCCCCCTGGTAAGCAATGGCTTCCAGGGCATTTTTTATCAGATTATGCAGTACCTGCCGCATACTGACCGGATCGGCATGGATTGTCCAGGGGTGAGCGCACAGATCAAGATGGAATCTGACCTCGGTCTGTACTGTATACAGAGCCAGAACTTCCTGTATCAATATTTGCATGTTGATGGGCTCGGTTTGTTTTTTTGAAGGCCGGGCGTATTCCGAGAAATCATCAACCATGCGCTTCATGGCTTCCACCTGTTGCACAATAGTGCGGGTCGAGCGCAATAAAATTTCCGCGTATTCTTCCTGTAATACCGCAGCCAGTTTATGCTGCAGGCGTTCTGCGGATAATTGAATCGGGGTCAACGGGTTCTTGATTTCATGGGCCAGGCGGCGTGCGACTTCGCCCCAGGCTGCATTTTTCTGGGCCTGGATCAAATCGGTGACATCATCGAAAACAATGACCGCGCCAATACGGTAACCCTCGGATGAAAACAGAGGCGTACCGCGAAACAATAATTCCTGACGGCCCTGTGTGCCTAGAATGGCCAGTCTTTGCTGCCAGACATCATCGGCCCGTTCGAGGAATTTTTGTATGGATTCGACCAGAACCGATAAATCCGGCCGTCCCTGTGCCAGGTCGTTTAGGGAATGCCCCGAAAAACGGTTGATGCGGGTATGTAAAATGCGATTGGCCGCCTGGTTCGTGGTTCGGATTTTCAACGAGGCGTCAAAACTTATCACGCCGGCGGTAAGATTGGCCAATATCGTTTCCAGGTAAGCCCGCTGGCTTTCAATTTCAAAATGGGCGGCTTTGGCTTCGTCGCGGGCTTCGGCGATGCGGCTAACCATTTGATTGAATGATTCGACCAGAAACCCCAGATCATCGGGGTACATGACCGGCAGACGTTGTTCATAATGACCCTCGGCGACAGCCTGGGTGCCCTTGACCAGCTCCCTTACCGGTGCGACGATCGAACGAATACTGATAAAGGCAACCCAGATTGCGGCCAACAGGCTCAACAACAGTACCAACGATAGGGTCAGCGAGAAACTGAGTTTTAATGAATCACGTAGAAAAGTCATTTCGTGATGGCGCACGAAAGCAAATTCAACCGAGTCGGCCAAATCGGCGATACGTTCCGGTACCGGATAGAGAACCTGCAAATAGCGTGGGTTTTCGCTGCCGACCTTGGCCACGGTTTGCACCATCAGTTTGCCTTCGCGGGTTGCGTCGAGACCGACATAATCTTTTCCCTGGCGGAGTTGGAAAACAACCCGATCAATGGGCAGGGCGGGTAAAATTTCGCCGGGTGTGGCGCTGCTGGAAGCGATAATGTTGCCTTGTGCAGAGAGCAGGGTGATTTCGCGGGCTTGTGAGTTTTCACGCAGTTTTTCCAGTTCAAGCGGTGCCAATGCGAGGGGTTGTTCGGCCAGGGCGGCAGCCATTTGCTGACTTTGCCGCAAATGCCAGCGCATGCGTTGATCCAGAGAAGTCTGGCTGAGTTCCAGGGCATCTTCCATAGCGCGGTCGATTTCCACGTTGAACCAGCTGTCGATACTTTGATGCAGAAATTGCATGGAAAAATAGAAGACAATGCCGGCAGGCGCCAACGTCAGCAAGAGGAATAAAAATACCATGCGCGTGGTGAGACGCGATCCAGCTTCACGTTTTTTTAATTGTTTTATCAAGGCCTGCACATTGAAACCAACCAAACCCAATAATGCGATTGATCCCAGGGTATTGATCAATAACAGAAATGAGTACATTTCGCCCAGTTGCGATGAGGCCTGGGTGGCTGAACTCATCAAATGCAGGGAAAGGATGATCAGACAAAACAGCACTGCGATCCAGGCATTGGTCGGAATCTTGAGCCATTGCCGGCGGTTTTGTAGCTTGCTTTGCGCAGGCGCTTTCTTCATAGATATTTATTTTTCCATTTTCTTTGGCCTGAGCACTGCCCATTTAAACCAATCGCTGGATAATGACCAGGCTTGGCTGAACCAGGCTTCAGGCCGCAATGGTAGCGGCAGCGCCTCTTTGTCAAAGCGTGCTTTCAACGCCACATCATAAGTTATGCCGGGTTGTAATGCCCGTTTGTTCATAATGTGAATATCGCGAATACGGCCCAATGCGTGTAACGCGCTGGATAAGGTTGAATAACGGCCTGTCGGTTGGATATTGGAGTCGATACGGTAAATATTCAACAAAGTCAGATAATGGAGCCTGTTATACAGGGTAATTTCCTTTACTGTACTTTTCCATAAGCCATTGTTGCGTTGGATAATCAACACGATTTTCCAGCTTAGTGGTATACCATGATGCAAGGCTTGTCGGGCTGTTTCGGTCAACGGGTAATCAATATCGGCATTCAGGACATACTGGTCGCCTTGCCGTTTGAGTTCGGCGTGTTTGATAAGCGTCGTTTCGGCCAACACCGGTTGTGTGATACTGGTGAACAGTAGAGCCAGGCCGATGCAACGTTTAAAGTTTACCAATTTTGGCATAATAAAAACCATCCATGTCCTGATCGCCGGGTAATATTTGTCGTCCATGGGCTGTTGCCAATCCCCAGTCGGCTGTAATGGGAATTTCATAAGCTTCGTTGTGGGTAGACAGAAAGGTTTGTATTTGTTGTTCATTTTCCTGTTTTAGTATTGAACAGGTTGCGTATAACAAGATGCCTTGCGGTGCCAACAGCGGCCAGATTTGATTTAAAATGCATTGTTGCCGTTTTTGTAACGATCTGATGTCTTGGTCACGGCGTAATAATTTGATATCCGGGTGGCGGCGGATAACGCCGATTGCCGAACAAGGGGCATCCAGCAGGATTCGGTCAAAAGGCCGGCCATCCCACCAGCAAGCCGGTTCGAGGGCATCACCCATTCGGGTCTCTGCATACAACCGCAAGCGTTGCAGGTTTTCCCGAACCCGCTGCAGACGTTGTTCGTTAATATCTACAGCGGTTAGATGGGCAATTTCGGGTTGGGTTTCCAAAATATGCGCGGTTTTACCGCCAGGTGCCGCACAAACGTCCAGAACACGCTGTCCGGCTTTGAGTTCCAGCAACCCGGCCGCGAATTGAGCGGCGGTATCTTGTATCGATACCAGGCCCTGGCTGAAACCGGGCAACTTCTCGACCGCAACGGCCTGTTGTAAAATAATCGCGCTCGGGCAAAGCGGGGACGGCGTTGCCAGGATGCCTTGTTGTGCCAGTTGTTGCAGGTAATTGGCCCGGCTGCAAAACCGGCCGTTGATACGCAATATCATTGGCGCCTGTTGGTTGTTGGCCTGCAAGATAGCCCGGCTCTGTTGTGGCCAGTTGGCTTCGATTTTCTGGATAAGCCAGTCCGGGTGGGCGCTGGCCGCAACCGGGGTTCGATCGGCGGTCGCCTCGAAATTTTCTGCATTCCTGAGATAATTTCTAAGTACTGCGTTAATCAGGCCTTTGCTATGGTGTTTTTTTTTGCCGACTGCGTTGACGGTCTCGGAAACCGCGGCATGGGGTTTGATGCGCATAAAGCATAACTGGTATAAACCGATTAATAACAAAGCCTTGACCTCAATATCCCTGACCGGTTTGTTGAGCAATTGCTGCAGAATATAATCCAGGCGGTGAAAATAACGTAACGTGCCGTAACAAAGCGCTTGGACAAAAGCCCGATCGGTGGCATTCGATAGCGCGGGCAAAGCATTATCGAGTGCGTGGGTCAGTGATTGGCCTTGTCCGATCACCGAATGCAGGATGTGGGCGGCAATTTGGCGTGTATTCACGGTTTTCAGTCCAGAAAGCGCTTGCTTAAACCAGCATAGTCTTCGATTCTGCGGTCGCGCAGAAAAAGCCAGATTTGGCGGGTTTTTTCAGTACAGGTTTTGTCGATAGTTGCCAGCAGCAGTTTTGTTTCACTCGTATTAGCTTCGGCCAGGAATTCCCCCTGCGGCCCGCAGATAAAGCTGTGCCCCCAGAATTCAATGCCCGTTGATGTGCCGGCCAGATTTTCAAAACCGATGCGGTTGCAGCTGACAACCGGCAGGCCGTTGGCAATGGCATGGGCGCGTTGAATGGTGATCCAGGATTGCAATTGACGCTCTTTTTCATCCTTTGGGTCGTTCGCTTCCCAGCCGATTGCGGTCGGGTGGATGAGCAGTTCCGCACCGGCCAGGGCCATCAGCCGGGCCGCTTCCGGGAACCATTGATCCCAGCAAACCAGAATACCAAGTTTGCCGATTGAGGTGGCTATGGGTTTGAAACCGGTATCACCTGGTGTGAAATAAAATTTTTCGTAAAATCCGGGATCGTCGGGAATATGCATCTTACGATATTTGCCGGCAATATGGCCGTCTTTGTCCAGTACCACGGCGGTGTTGTGATAAAGGCCCGGGGCGCGTTTTTCAAAAACCGAAATCACAATGATGATATTGAGCTGCGCGGCAAGCCGGGCGAAGGTTTCGGTTGTGGGGCCGGGGATGGATTCTGCCTGCGCAAAATAGCTGTGATCTTCCCTCTGGCAAAAATAAGGACCGTTATGCAGTTCGGGTAATATGACGATATCAGCGTTAAGCTGTGCGGCTTTTAGAATCTGATCGATAGCCTGTTGTTGATTGATTTGTATGTCCTGGTTACAAGGCAATTGCAAGGCGCTGACGATAATTTCAGAAGTTGTGGGCATGGTTTTTGTTATTGTAAACGGGGGTCGTGTTTTTGCAGGATATGCAGGATTTTATCCTGTAATTTTTTCTGATGTGCTGGCTCAATGGGCTTGTTGGTAAGCCGGTCGGTAATATAAAACATATCTTCAACACGGCTGCCAATGGTGGTAATTTTGGCATTATGCAGGGTGATATCACATTTGCGGAATGCCTTGCCGATCTGGGACAGAAGACCGGGGCGGTCGGTGGTGATCAATGCCATAACGGTTTGTTGATTGTGGGTGTCGTTTTGAAAATCAATATGGGTGGCAACCGGAAAATGTTTGGCTTGCCGGGATGTGTAATGCAGGTTTCTTTGCGTTTTCACGCGTTTTTGCAGCAGGTTCTTGCGCAAGCTGTTGCAGATGTGGATTTCCCGGTATAGATCCTTGATGCGGGTGCCGGATTGTTCCAGAATCTGAAAGCTGTTCAGGGCATAATCATCAGCCGAGGTCATGATTTTCGCATCCAGTATGGTAAGACCCAATTGATCCAGCGTGGCGGTACACAACGAAAACAGGTAATCCTGATTTTGGGTGTAAACAAA
This sequence comes from uncultured Methylococcaceae bacterium, assembly GCA_964509475.1. Classification (GTDB taxonomy): domain Bacteria; phylum Pseudomonadota; class Gammaproteobacteria; order Methylococcales; family Methylomonadaceae; genus CAZDXJ01. The sequence goes on from CAZDXJ010000007.1 coordinate 10,523, forward strand.
AACCTCGGCGCTGCCACTTTGGGTTTGCGGGCGTAACAAGACCAGTGGCAGATCGTTTTGATTCGAACTGGCAATGGCAATGGTATGCCAGATAATTTCATCCATTGAATAACGCAGAAAATAGGCATCGTTCAATTTGCGCCAGGTCCGGGCAATGGCAGACTCGGACAGGCCGAGTCTGACCAGCTCCTGATGGGCTTCCTGCTTGTTTTCAGCCAGTTTTTCGGTTTTTTCAATGGGGCGCTGCAAGCCCCGGCGCAAAGCCTGATGGGTGGCGACATAAAGTTCCTTTAGCAAGGTGTTTTTCCAATCGTTCCACAGCGATGGATTGGTGGCGCAGATATCGGCAACAGTAAGCAGATATAAATAGTTCAGTCGTTTTATGCTGCCCACGTGGCGGGCAAACGCGTGAATGATCGCCGGGTCGCGAATATCCTTACGCTGTGCGGTCATGGACATGTACAAATGGTTGCGCACCAGCCAACGGATTAAATGGGTATCGCGGCTGGATAAATGATGTTGTTTGCAAAATTCCAGGGCAATACGTTCGCCTAAAACCGAGTGGTCACCGCCTTTGCCCTTGCCGATATCATGAAACAGGCCGGCCAGGTACAGTACATCCGGTTTGTTGATCAAGCGGAAGATATCGTTGCAGAAAGGCAGTTCCCGATAATGTTTTTGCAGTGAAAAACGGCGTAAATTGCGTACTACAAACAAGGTGTGTTCGTCTACCGTATAGATATGGAATAAATCATATTGCATGCGTGCCACAATGTGTGCGAAACAAGGCAAATAGGCGGCTAGTACACCGTAACGGTTCATGCGCCGCAAGACCGTGGTCAGGCCATGCGGTTGACGGAAAATATCAATAAACAGGCAGTGTGCATCCGGGTTCTGCCGGAATTTGCCATCGATGACAGGCAGGTTTTTGCGGATCAGCCGGATGGTTGCGGCACGTACACCCTTGATTGAGGAAATCTGTTGTTGCAAAAGAAAAATTTCCAGAATTGCCAGGGGTGACTTTTGAAAGACATCCGGGGATGCCGCTTCAATATAACCATTGACCGCATTGAAATTGAAATTGATCGGGTAGGCATTATGGGTTTTTTGCTGATAAATAAAACGTTCCGAGAACAGCTGTAGCAGCATTTCATTGAGGCTTTCCAGGCCGATCACGGTTTTGAAATAAAATTGCATGAATTGTTCAACACCCTGCCCGGACTGGGTGTCGGTGAAACCGAACCGGGTCGCTATTTCCCGTTGATAGTCAAATAACAGACGGTTTTCATCCCGGCCGGTCAGGACATGCAGGGCATAACGTATACGCCACAATGTATCGCGGGCACTGATCAGTTCCTGATATTCGGATTCGGGAAGAAAGTCATATTTGATCAATTCCTTGAGCGTCGATGAACGATAATGATGTTTGAATACCCAGGCAATGATCTGCATATCACGCAGTCCGCCTGGTCCTTCCTTGATATTGGGCTCCAGATTGTAAGCGGTTTCATGAAATTTCAGATAACGTTTGTGTTGCTCGGCGAGTTTGCTTTGGAAAAAGGCTTCCGAAGACCAGATATCATCGTTGATGCAGTGCGCGTTCAAGGTTTTGAACAAAGCCGGGTTACCGGTGATACGGCGTGCTTCCATCAAACAGGTCATGATGGTCTGATCATCGCGGGCGGCTTGCAGACATTGTTCAATGGTGCGCACACTCAGACCGGGTTTCAGGCCGATATCCCAAAGAAATGTAGAAAAGTTCGCCAATGCCTGTTGATGTTGGACATCCTCTTCATGGTTTAACAGAATCAGAATGTCCACATCGGAATGAGGAAACAGTTCCCTGCGGCCATAACCGCCAACGGCAACCAGACAAAGTTGCCGGGCTTGATCGCCCAGATAATGGTTCCAGCTAATGCTCAGTAGGGTGTCGATAAAATCTGACTTTTCCCTTAACAGGCCGGTGACGCTGTGTTGCGGGTCGAACTTCCCGTCGAGCTCCCGGTTTTTTTGTTTAAGCCATTGTTTGCACTGGCTAATATCACCCGGCTGGCAGAGCGATGCTGTATTATCAATTGTTTCAGGGTTGAAGCTCACTTTTCCTCTTGACGCAAGGTCAGTATTTCGTAGCCGTTTTCAGTAACCAGAATGGTGTGTTCCCACTGCGCGGACAGACTACGATCCTTGGTGACCGCAGTCCAGCCGTCCGACAAGACTTTGACATGGCGTTTGCCAATATTAATCATGGGTTCAATGGTAAAAATCATACCGGCCTGCAATACCGCGCCTTCGCCAGGTTTGCCATAGTGCAGAACCTGGGGTTCCTCGTGGAATTTTTTACCAATGCCGTGGCCGCAAAATTCCCGCACTACGGAATAGCGGTTCGATTCGGCGTGCTTTTGGATAGCGCGGCCAATATCACCCAGGGTCGCTCCGGGTTTGACCTGCTCTATGCCCCGGAACATTGCTTCACGGGTAATATTAACCAGGCGTCTGGCATGTTGGGACACTTCACCAACATAAAACATTTTGCTGGTATCACCATGATACTCGTCTTTAATAATGGTAATATCGATATTGATAATATCACCCTTTTTCAATTTCTTGGCGCTGGGGATGCCGTGACAAACCTGTTGGTTGACCGATGTGCAGATTGATTTCGGGAACCCCCGGTAATTCAGCGGAGCGGGTATGGCCTGTTGTTCGTTAACGATATAATCGTGGCATATTTGATTGAGTTCATCGGTACTGACTCCGGGCACGACATAAGGTTCGATCATTTCCAGAACTTGCGCCGCAAGTTTGCCGGCGATACGCATTTTTTCAATTTCATCGATTGTTTTGATAGAGATACTCATATTTTTTTGAAGAAAAATTGATTTTGGGTGAGGTTTTGAACGGTCTGGTCTTAATATCTAAAAGTTGACCAATATATACTGCGAAAGTTTGCAGATGTTATTTTGGCGCCGGGGATATGTGCTTAAAGAAAAAATTCTAACAGAGATTTAATTGTTGTAAAAAGTAAAATATGATATAAAGTTCTTTTTTAAATACTCACACCTGATCGACACGTTGGGTAGGGTGCTGGTCTACAAAAGCCGGTTGCCGAACGGGACAGGTGGAGGCGTAACCCAAGTCGCTTTTATGGAACAAAAAACGTAATGGCTCACCCGGCTTTTCAGAAGGGGGTGAGTCGATACCAAAAACTTCCATAAGAACGATTATTTTTTAGGAGAGTTCTAAACATGTCAGCAGTATCAATGCGTCAAATGCTGGAGGCAGGCGTTCATTTTGGCCATCAAACCCGTTATTGGAATCCGAAAATGGCGCCGTATATTTTCGGTACACGGAGCAAAATCCATATTATAAATCTGGAAAAAACATTGCCTTTGTTTAATGATGCAATGAATTATTTGGGGCAGATGGCGGTCAATAAAGGCACGATTTTATTAGTAGGAACTAAAAAATCAGCTCGTAAAGCCGTTGCCGAAGAAGCGAAGCGATGCGGTATGCCTTACGTCAATCACCGTTGGCTGGGCGGAATGTTGACCAATTTCAAAACCATCAGAAAATCGATCAACCGTTTGAAAGAACTGGAAGCAATGAAAGCCGATGGCAGCATGTATCAGCGTTTCAACAAGAAAGAAGCTTTAGGCATGGATCGGGAGCTGGAGAAACTCGAGCGTAGCCTTGGTGGCATAAAGGATATGAAAAGCATCCCGGATGTGTTGTTCGTTCTGGATGTTGGTTATGAGAAAAACGCCGTTGCCGAAGCCAAAAAACTGGGTATACCCGTTGTCGGTATTGTCGATACCAATAATTCGCCCGACGATGTCGATTATATTATTCCGGGCAACGACGATTCCATCCGGGCCGTGAAATTGTATTGTCAATCGGTTTCAGCGGCCATTTTGGAGGCGAAAACAGCAAATCTGGATATTGCTGAAGGTGGTGATGATTTTGTCGAAGAAGAAGCCACTGAGCAGACAATTGAAGAATAAGTTTTTTGCCGGATGTATGCATCCGGTTTGTTTTGTTTGACAAATACTCGAACGCCTCCTTATGGGGGCGTTTTCATTAAGATATTTGAGGGAGAAATCGATGAGTATAACGGCCGCAATGGTTAAGAAACTGCGTGAAAGAACCGGTTCCGGAATGATGGAATGCAAAAAAGCGTTGCTTGCAGCAAATGGCGATCTGGAGCTTGCCATCGAGCAAATGCGCAAATCGGGTATGGCAAAAGCCGACAAAAAAGCCGGACGTACGGCAGCGGAAGGCCGTATCGGGGTTAAAGTGAGTGAAGACGGTAAATCGGTAGCAATGGTGGAAGTCAATAGTGAAACCGATTTTGTTGCCAAAGGGGATGATTTTGGTGACTTCGTCGATGCCCTGACTGATAAGGTATTGAACCCGGATGTTGACTCGGTCGATCAGCTTTTGCAAATGACTTTGCCCGATGATTGCACGATTGATGAAAAGCGGCGTGAGCTGATTGCCAAACTGGGTGAGAATATAACGGTTCGCCGTTTTGCCAGGTTCACGACGCAAGAAGGGGGTGCCGCTTGTTATCTGCATGGCAGCCGTATCGGTGTTATTGTCGAACTGTCCAAGCCTGATCCGGAACTGGGTAAGGATATTGCCATGCATGTTGCCGCAACCAATCCGGTTTGTATTGCCGATACCGATGTACCGCAGGACATGCTGGAAAAGGAAAAAGAGATTTTTACCGCGCAAGCCAAAGAAAGTGGTAAACCGGATGCGATTATTGAAAAGATGATTTCCGGTCGTATTCGCAAATATTTAGCGGAAATTACTTTATTGGGTCAGGCTTTTGTTAAAGATCCTGATACTACTGTCGCTAAATTACTTGACAGCAAGGGCGCTTCGGTTCTACGTTTTACCCGCTATGAAGTGGGTGAAGGTATCGAAAAGAAAGAAGAAAACTTTGCCGAGGAAGTTATGGCTCAGGTCAGGGGCGATTAACCGGGTCGTTTTGTTGTGTGCATAGCCGGCAATCTTTAGTTTAGTAAAGATGTTGCCGGCTTTTCATGTTGATTTGTAAGTGCCAGCCGAAGGCAATAAGGAGCGAACCTGAATGACCAAACTGATTTGTCGGAGAATTTTGCTTAAATTAAGCGGTGAGGCCCTGATGGGTGAATCCGGACACAGTATCGATGCCCAAATCGTTAAACGGTTGGCAACTGAAATCAAGGAATTGAGCGATGCCGGCGTTGAAATTGGTTTGGTGATCGGTGGTGGCAATATTCTGCGTGGCGCCGACAAGGCTGCGGAAGGCCTGGATCGGGTGACCAGTGATCAGATGGGTATGTTGGCAACTGTGATTAACGCGCTGGCTATGCAGGAAGCGCTGGAAACCCAAGGTCAGCCCGTGCGGGTGATGTCGGCGCTGAAAATCAATCAGGTGTGCGAGGATTATATTCGCAGACGTGCGGTCAGGCATCTGGAAAAAGGCCGGGTGGTTATTTTTGCAGCCGGGACGGGTAATCCCTTTTTTACTACTGATTCGGCCGCCAGTTTACGTGCGATTGAAATCAATGCTGAACTGATGATTAAGGCAACCAAGGTAAAAGGTGTTTATTCAGCGGATCCGGAAAATGTCCCGGATGCGGTTTTTTATCCACGTCTGACCTATGACCAGGCCTTGGACCAACGTTTGAACGTAATGGATGCAACGGCTCTGGTATTGTGCCGGGATTATAATGTGCCGATGCGGATAATGAATATTTTTGAACGGGGAGCGGTGATGCGCCTGGTGCAAGGCGAGGAAATCGGTTCTCTTGTTGAAACAAGCAATGAGGAATGAATATGATTAGCGATATTCAACAGGATGCTTCAATCCGAATGGGAAAAAGTGTTGAAGCGCTCAAGCAGGAATTTGCCAAAATCAGGACAGGCCGGGCGCATCCCAGTCTTTTGGATCAAATCACGGTTTCCTATTATGGTTCGGAAACGCCGTTATCCCAGGTTGCCAATGTGGCTATCGAGGATTCACGTACCTTGACCGTTACACCCTGGGAAAAAAGCATGGTGCAAGCCATTGAAAAGGCCATTCTGAGTTCTGACCTGGGCTTGAATCCGGCTACTTCCGGCAGCGTCATTCGTATTCCCCTGCCACCTTTGACGGAAGAGCGCCGCCGCGATCTGGTTCGCCTGGTCCGGCAGGAGGCAGAAAATGGCCGGGTGGCTATACGTAATATACGCCGGGATGCGAACTCGGAAATCAAGGATGCCTTGAAAGAAAAAATGATCAGCGAGGATGAGGCGCGTGCTGGCGAAGAAAAAATACAGAAATTGACCGATCGTTATATCAAGGATATGGAAAGATTGTTGGAAGAGAAAGAAGCGGACTTGCTTTCGCTTTAATTTATCGGCCAGGGATAATAATGGATAGCTTTAATACGAATTAAGAGCTGGATTCTTTTATTGAAAATCAAGGCCTTAACCCATAATGAAATAGCTGTTTGGACACGCCGGATTTATAATTGGTTGATTTATGTAACGACTCACCCGGTTGTGTTGTAGCCGGCGTAGATCATTGATTTAATTGATTTATCAGGACACATGCATACATCCCTGTCGTTCTGCATAACATCCCAGGTTATGCAAGCCCAGCTCTTCCGTGGAAGGGCTGGGCAAACCTGATAAATCAACAACCTGCACCTGCTTTTCAGGGGGGTGAGTAGATACGATTTTGTAAGACTTCTATTTTTAGCTCTTAATTCACATTTTAGGTTTGCATATGGACTCTGAAAATGAGCGTTTGATTTTACTGAATGATGTGCCTCGGCATGTTGCTATTATCATGGATGGTAATGGCCGCTGGGCGGAAAAAAGATTTTTACCCAGGGCGGCCGGGCATCGTGCTGGAGTCAGGGCCGTTCAGAAGGTTGTGGAATATTGTATTGAGCAACCCATTGAAGTGTTGACATTGTTTGCGTTCAGCAGTGAAAACTGGCGTCGTCCCAGACAGGAAGTCCGTTTGTTGATGGATCTGTTCATGAGTACCTTGCAAAGAGAAGTGGACAAGCTGGGCAAAAATGGAGTTTGTCTGCGTTTTATCGGTGATCGCAATGCTTTTCCGAAGAAATTACAGGATAAAATCTGTGAAGCGGAGCATCAGACCCGGGATAATACCCGATTGACTTTGGTTATCGCGGCCAATTATGGCGGCCGCTGGGACATGTGTCAGGCTGTACAGCGGTTGTTGCGTGATACGGAAGCGAAGGGTAGCAAGATTACGCCGCAAGCAATTGAAAAATATCTGTCTACAGCCGGACTACCCGAACCGGATTTGTTTATCCGAACGGGTGGCGAAAAAAGAATCAGCAATTTTTTGTTGTGGCAGCTGGCTTATACGGAATTGTTCTTTACACCGATCTTGTGGCCGGATTTTGATCGCAGTTCACTACAGCAAGCGATTGATGATTTCAAGACCCGGCAACGACGCTTTGGTTACACCGGTGAACAAATACATAAAAAGAAAGTTTCTTTGACAACTTAAAATAATTTCCAAAATAATGTTACTTCAGCGTATTATCACGGCTTTAATTCTAGCCCCTTTGGCCATCTTGGCCGTTATTCTTTTGTCTCCGGAATGGTTTTCCCTGATTTGGGGATGCATCATAATGATTGCCGCCTGGGAGTGGTCGAGTCTGGCGGGCATCAAGCGTCTATGGGTACGTGCTTTATATCTGCTTAGTCTGATCGGGTTTATGTTATTTGTTTATTTATGGACGGACTTTCTGGATTATCTGGGATACCTGTTCAACAACGTTGAGATAAAAAAACAATCCGGATTAATTGAATGGACGGTTATTCCACCTGTACTCTGGTGGCTGTTGATTATGGTTTTATTGCGCCGTGCAGCCGATGAAATGCTGAAAACCGATATCAAAATCCGTTACAAGGCCATGATCGGCTGGTTTGTATTGGGAGCGGCCTGGATGTTTCTGTCGCGGCTTCGAATGCTTTATGGGATAGAATTTACCCTGTATTTCCTGTTACTGATTTGGGCGGCGGATGTTGCCGCCTATTTTGTAGGTAAAAAATACGGTGATGTCAAGTTATCCCCACAAATCAGTCCTGGAAAAACCGTAGCGGGTCTTTATGGCGCCATCGGCGCTTCTTTTATATGTGCAATCGGTTTGGCGGTGTATTTGAAAATCAGCTATGGCAAAATCCCGCTTATGATCGTTTCGGATTTTGCCTTGTTATCGGGATTAACGGTTTTGGTATCGATATACGGTGATCTGTACATCAGTCTGCTGAAAAGACAAAGAGGTGTCAAGGACAGCGGATCGATATTGCCAGGCCATGGCGGGGTTTTGGATAGAATGGACAGTATCATTGCCGCGATTCCACTTTTTTACGCGGGGGTCTTCATGATTTACAGGTCGGTCTCATGAAAGGTATCTGTATTTTGGGATCGACCGGTTCAATCGGCGTCAGTACCCTGGATGTCGTTGCCCGTCATCCGGGGCGTTATCAAGTTATTGCCTTGACCGCGAATAACAATATTGATGAATTGTACCGACAATGTATCCGCCATCGCCCCGAATATGTCGTCGTGGTTGATGAGCAGAAAGCGCAGCAATTCGAGCAAAAAATCAGTACGTCGGAGATTGCCGATATCAAGGTCTTGACCGGTGAAGAGGCGCTACAACGTGTCGTCACATTGGAGCGAGTGGATTCGGTTATGGCGGCCATTGTTGGCGCCGCCGGTTTGTTGCCCACCCTGGCGGCGGCTAAAGCGGGCAAGACCGTTTTGCTGGCAAACAAGGAAGCCCTGGTGATGTCCGGTGATATCTTTATGCACGCGGTCAGGGATTCCGGGGCGCATCTGCTGCCGATTGACAGTGAGCACAATGCGATTTTTCAGTGTATGCCGCCGGCTTATGAAGCCGGGCAGAGCGCAAGCGAGGTACGGCGCATTCTGTTGACCGCCTCGGGTGGGCCGTTTCGGGAAATGGCGGTTGATGAATTGCATGATGTAACACCGGCACAGGCGGTAGCTCATCCGAACTGGGATATGGGTAAAAAGATTTCGGTGGATTCGGCAACCATGATGAACAAAGGCTTGGAATTGATCGAAGCGTGTCTGTTGTTCGATGTGCCTTCCACCAAGGTACAGGTGGTTATCCATCCGCAAAGTGTGATTCATTCCATGGTCGATTACATCGATGGTACGGTTTTGGCTCAGCTGGGCAATCCTGATATGCGTATACCGATTGCGCATGCGATGGCCTGGCCGGAACGGTTTGCTTCCGGTGCGGAACCGTTGAACATTTTTGATGTTGCTCATCTGGGTTTTTATGAGCCGGATTTACAACGCTTTCCTTGCCTGCGCCTGGCTTATGAAGCGATCGATACAGGTGGCATCATGCCGGCTGTTTTGAATGCTGGCAATGAAATTGCCGTGCATGCGTTTTTGCATGAGCGGATACGCTTTAGCGATATTCCGAATATTATTGAATCAACCATGGAACAGTTCAGCCCGCGGCCTGCGGATGATTTACAAAGCATACTTGATGCGGATAAACAAGCCCGTATCTGTTCTGAACAAATCATCAATACAATGACACACTGATGGGTTCTATTCTGCATACCGTATTTTTCTTTGTTGTCGCTATTTCCCTGCTGGTTGCGTTTCATGAATACGGTCATTTCTGGGTGGCCAGAAAGGTTGGTGTAAGGGTATTACGTTTTTCCATTGGTTTTGGCAAGGTTCTGTGGTCCTGGCAAAAAACACCGCAAACAACTCAATATGTATTGTCGGCGATTCCCTTGGGCGGTTATGTCAAAATGCTGGATGAGCGGGAAGGGCCGGTAGAGGATCAGGATTTGCCTTATGCGTTTAATCGTCAGCCTTTGTGGAGCCGCACGCTGGTGGTTTTGGCCGGGCCGGTATTTAACCTGTTGTTGGCGGTATTGCTGTTTTGGTGTGTGTTTATGCTGGGTGAAACCGGTATTCGTCCGCTACTGGGTCCTGTGCAGAGCGATACCATTGCGGCAAGGGCCGGATTTCAGCAAGGTGAGGAAATTATCTCGGTAAATGACCGGTCAACACCAACCTGGACCGAGGTATTGGCGGTTATTTTATCCGATGCCGTGACCGAGGAAAATGCGCCGATTGACGTGGTTGTGAAACAAACCGATGGCCGTGGGGTTCATAAAAGCCTGATATTTGACAGCGATGCGGCTCGTGACCCCGAACAGTTTATAAAAAAATTAGGTCTGGTTCCCTGGGTGCCGGTATTGGAGCCATTGCTTGGCAAGGTTATCGAAGGGGAAGCGGCCGCAGAAGCCGGCCTGAAAACGGGTGACCGAATTATAAGCGCGGATGGCCGGGCTATCGAATCCTGGTCACAATGGGTGGAATATGTGCGCGATCATGCCGGCAAAGCGATTGATTTGCTCATCGAACGTGACGGTGCTTATTTGCACAAATCGATTGTACCGGCATCTGTCGAAACCGAACAGGGTACGGTTGGCCGTATTGGTGCCGCTGTCAAGATACCGGAGGATATACTGGAATCGATGCGTGTGGAATACTCTCTGCCGCCGGTGCAGGCATTGACGGCTGCTTGCAAAAGGACTTATCTGTATTCGTTGGCGACTTTGAAAGTCATGGCTTCGATGCTGGTTGGCAAGGCTTCGGTTGACAATTTAAGCGGTCCATTGAGTATTGCCCAGTTTGCGGGTCAGTCTGCCAGCATGGGGTTTGTTTATTTCTTGAAGTTTGTCGCTTCGGTCAGTGTCGGTTTGGCGATTGTTAATCTGTTACCGATTCCGGTGCTGGATGGTGGCCATTTATTGTTTTATGCGATAGAAGCCTTGAAAGGAAGCCCGGTTTCAGAGCAGACCCAAATTATTTTTCAAAATATCGGTATGTTGATATTGCTTATGTTAATGGGATTTGCGATTTTTTTGGATTTAGGCAGAATTTTATGAGAAAAACAGTAGAATTTTTTTTGTTGGCCCTGGTTTTCGTATTCACTGCAAACCTGCAAGCTGATGAACAGCATATTCGGAAGGCGCTATCCCGGATTATGCCTTCGGTACAGCCGGATCAAATCTCGCCATCGGTTATTGAGGGTATTTATGAAGTTCTCGTCGGTGCGCAGGTTTTTTATGTTACCGGCGATGGTAAATACATTATTCAAGGGTCGATTTACGATGTTGAACAACAAAAGGATATCAGTGAAGAAAAAATAGCCCAGGCGCGCATCAATGCGATCAAGGCTATCGGTCAGGATAATATGATCGTGTTCAGTTCCAAGGAAAGCAAATATACCGTGACCGTGTTTACCGATATTGATTGTGGTTATTGTCGGAAGCTGCATTCGGAAATTGATCAATATCTGGACAAAGGCATCACAATACAGTATATGTTTTTCCCAAGAGCCGGCAAGGGGTCGAATTCCTATAAAAAAGCGGTCTCGGTGTGGTGTTCAAAAGATCGGCAGGCGGCCTTGACCCAGGCCAAAAAAGGTGAAGCACCGGAACAAAAAGCCTGCGATAACCCGGTTGATGAACATATGGCTCTGGGCAGAAAACTGGGTGCTAGTGGCACACCGATGCTGGTAACCGAAGCAGGAACCATTCTTCCGGGTTATATTCCCGCTGATCGCTTGGCCAAGGCTTTAAAGGCGGAAAAATCGGGGCTGAAAATACGCTAACAGCAAAGCAACCGTCATGACAGCTTATACGGTTAACTTTTTCAATTGATACAATACATCCAGTGCTTGTTTAGGACTTAGTTCATCGGGGTTGATGTCCTGAAGCATGAACAGGGCCGGGTGACAGTCGGTGCTAGCAAACAGGTCCAGTTGGGTGTTGCCTGTTTCAGTTTGTTGCTTGTGATAGGTATTGTTTTCCAGATACAATAACTTGTCGTGCGCCTTGCTGATGACTTCGCGCGGAACACCGGCAAGGGATGCGACTTGCAAGCCATAACTCTGGCTGGCCGGGCCTTCCTTGACGGTATGTAGAAAAATAATTTTATCGCCATGTTCTCTGGCTTCCAGGTGTACATTGTGGACAACCGTTTGTTCTTCGGCCAGTGTGGTCAGTTCAAAATAATGGGTGGCGAACAGGGTAAAGGCGCGGGTTTTTTGGGCCAGGTAATCGGCGCAGGCCCAAGCCAGTGACAGGCCGTCGAAGGTACTGGTACCCCGGCCAATTTCATCCATCAGAATCAGGCTCTGTGCGCTTGCGTTGTGCAGGATATTGGCGGTTTCCGACATTTCCACCATGAAGGTAGAGCGGCCGGCGGCCAGGTCGTCGGATGCGCCAATGCGGGTGAAGATGCGATCGACCGGGCCAATCCGGGCCGTTTTTGCCGGCACGAAACAACCGCTGTAGGCCATTAGCACAATCAGGGCGGTTTGCCGCATGAAAGTGGATTTTCCGCCCATGTTGGGACCTGTGATGATCAGCATCCGGCGTTGGCTTGATAAATTCAGATCATTGGCGACGAAAGGTTGTTCAGAAACCTGTTCGATAACCGGGTGGCGTCCTTGTTCGATATAAAGCCCGGGTTTTTTTTGCAGTTTGGGGCGGTTCAGGTTCAAGGTATCGGCGCGTTCGGCGAAATTGACCAGCACATCCAGTTCCGCCAATGCGTTTGCGCACCGCTGCAATTCAGGCAGCCAAGCATTGATACGATCCAGTAATTGTCCATAAAGCGCTTTTTCACACGCCAGGGCTTTTTCCCGGGCACTCAATACCTTGTCTTCAAAAGCCTTCAATTCATGGGTAATGTAGCGTTCCGCATTTTTCAGGGTCTGGCGGCGGATATAATCATCGGGGATTTTATCACTGGCGGCGCGGGAAACTTCAATATAATAACCGTGTACCCGATTGAAATTGACTTTCAGGCTGCTGATGCCGGTACGCTGTTTTTCTCGGTTTTCCATATCCAGCAAAAATTGATCGGCATTTTGGCTTAGATTTCTTAATTCATCCAGTTCGACATTGTAGCCTGGGGCGATGACACCACCATCACGAATCAATACCGGCGGGTTGTCGATAATCGCTTTGCTTAACAAGGCCAATAATTCGGGAAAACCGGTAACAGCCTGACGAAAGAATTGCAGCGATGGATTTTCGAGGTTTGCAAGTTGTTGTTGCAATGCCGGCAAAACGGTCAGGGTTTGACGCAAAACCAGCAGGTCACGCGGCCGGGCGGTTTTCAGGGCGATACGTGCGCTGATGCGTTCAATATCTCCGGTTTGCCGGAGCAGTTCCTGGAAGTCATGAAATACCTGGTCGTGCAGAAAAGCGTCGATACAATCAAAACGCTGTTCAAGAATTGTTTTATCGCGTAAGGGTTGATTCAGCCAGCGCCGCAAGCAGCGGCTGCCCATTGCGGTATGGGTTTTATCCAATACACCGGTCAAGGTATATTGCATCTTGCCCGAAGGGTGGTAGTCCAGTTCCAGGTTTCTACGGCTGGCGGCATCCAGCAAAATGGTATCGCTGCCGCACTCCGTGCGTATGCCCTGGATATGTGGCAGGGTGCTTTGCTGGGTCTCTTTGAGATATTGCAGCAAGCAGCCGGCAGCGGCAATGGCTGCGGGCAATGTTTCACAACCAAAACCCTGCAGATCATGGCAGTGAAATTGTTGCAAAAGCAATTGGCGGGCACTATCAAGTTCGAAGTGCCAGGGAGGGCGGTAGGTCAAACCGGAACGGTTTTGCAAAAAAACCGGAACGGCCTGATTTTCGTTGAGCAATATCTCGGCGGGCGCAAGTCGTTCAATTTCACTGGCCAACTGCATTTCATCCGCTACTTGTTGAACGATAAAGCGGCCGCTGCTCAAATCCAGGCAGGCAATACCGTAATGTTTGTGCTGGCATGTTATTGCCACCAGCAGGTTATCGCGGCGTTCGTCCAGTAAAGCCTCATCGGTCACGGTACCGGGTGTGACGATACGCACGACTTTACGTTCGACCGGGCCTTTCGCGGTTTTAGGATCACCGGTTTGTTCACAAATGGCAACCGAAGCGCCCTGGCGGATGATTTTGGCAATGTAGTTTTCGGCGGCATGATATGGAATACCCGCCATCGGTATCGGCTCCCCGGCCGATGTACCGCGTTTGGTCAAGGTGATGTCCAGGAGCATGGCCGCCTTTTTGGCGTCATCGAAGAATAATTCGTAAAAATCACCCATGCGGTAAAAAAGCAAGGTGTCTGGATAGTCTGCCTTGATACGTAAATATTGCTGCATCATCGGCGTATGAGGTTTGGTTGTTTGTTTTTGCTTCATTGAGTTGATTGAAGAGAAAATCGGCTGGTGGTATCGCCAGAAAGATAATGGCGCGTTATTTTATCGGAACCACGAGATTAAGGACTGTAAAATTGACAGTCACTGGCTCTGCCAGCAGCAGCGTGAATTTTATTCGTTGCGTCCAAAAAACGTATATACTTCGTCAAAAGATATCGTGCTTGGAGTTTGTTATGTTATCCGAGATTCAAAAACGGGGCAATGGCCAGGGTTTGAGGTCAGGGTCATTACCAGCAGCTTGTTCAATTTAATGTGAATACGATAGAGGAAATAATAGAAGATATCCGCGCGGGTAAAATGGTTATCATTATGGATGATGAAGACCGGGAAAATGAAGGTGATTTGGTCATGGCCGCGTCCTGGGTTCGTGCTGAAGATATTAATTTCATGGCACGTTACGGACGGGGGTTGATTTGTTTGACCTTGACCCGCGAGCGCTGCCAACAATTGCGTTTGCCCTTGATGGTTAATGAAAACAAGACTGCGCATTCGACCAATTTTACCGTTTCAATCGAAGCGGCCAGTGGCGTGACAACGGGGATCTCCGCCGCTGACAGAGCCCGGACCATTCAGTGTGCGGTGGCAAAGCAGGCTTGTCCGGAAGACCTGGTGCAACCCGGGCACGTGTTTCCATTGATGGCGCAGCCTGGAGGTGTTTTGAGCCGTGCCGGCCATACCGAGGCCGGTTGCGATTTGGCTCAATTGGCAGGATTGGAGCCGGCTGCGGTTATTGTCGAAATATTGAATGACGATGGCACAATGGCCCGTAAATCCGAGCTGGAGGTTTTTGCTCGCCAGCATGATCTCAAAATAGGTACGATCGCCGATCTGATTCACTATCGTATTCAGAATGAAAATACTCTGGAGCGGATCAGCGCATGTGATTTCCCAACTGAGTATGGTGATTTTCGTCTCTATGCCTATCAGGATTGCCATGACCAGCATTTACATCTGGCTCTGGTTATGGGGCAGGTTCATCCGGACGAACCGGTTTTGGTGCGGGTGCATGCGCGTAACCTGCTTTGTGATCTGTTTGCCGGAAAACGGGATGAAAGCAGTATTTCAATCCGTGCCGCCATGCGCAAGATTGCTGAAGAAGGACGAGGCGTATTGGTGGTTATCCGGCAGCAGGAGGATGACAAGTCACTGATCGAAAAAATTCATACTTATCAAATGCAGGATCATGGTGTCCAGATACATCGCGAGGAGGGCAATACAATGGATTGGCGGACAACCGGTACCGGTTCGCAAATCCTGGCGGATTTGGGGGTACGGAAAATGAAACTGCTGGGTACTCAAAAACGCTATTTCGGTCTGTCCGGGTTTAACCTGGAAGTTGTGGATTATGTTGGCTCCGAAGAACAGGGAGCCGGTGAATAACGGGTGTTATACTCTATAACACCTATCCAAGAACCGGCTTATACGCTGTCAAATTTGTTTCAACGAATAAGCGCCGGGCAGGTCACTGCCATTTAATACGAACTAACGATCATGCAGATAGTAGCCATCACCCCGGAAATTGTAACTACTCACCCGGTTGTGTTGTAGCCGGCGTAGGTCATTGATTTATCAGGACACGTGCATACATCCATGTCGTTCTGCATAACATCCCAAGTTAGGCAAGCCTGATAAATCAACAACCTGCACCGGCTTTTCAGAGGGGGTGAGTCGATACGATTGAATTTATAAGGCTTCTGTTTTTTGGCCCTGTGTCACATTTAAGCTATTTTGTTGGACTTGGCTATGGGTGTAGGTGCGTAACCGTTCACAGGCTTGAAACACAGCGTATTATATATCTATAAAATACAGCATGTTGAATCAAAAGCAGCTTTTTGATCTCCAAAACATGTGTTACGGAAATTCAATGTCTTATGAATCAATTGGTTAGCCCCGTGAACGGTTACGTAGGTGCGGATTTATCCGCACGGTGCAAATTTGTTGAATCTTATCAATATCGGCGTATTTTGTCGTCCAAAACAGGTTATACTATGCGCTGATTTTTTAGTTTTGGAAGAAGTTGTTTATGTCCTCTGTAAAAACCTTCGAAGGTTCACTGGCGGCTGGCCAGGGGCGGTTTTGTCTGGTTGTTTCCCGTTTTAACAGTTTTATCGTCGAGCAATTGCAATCGGGGGCGATAGATACATTGCTCCGGCACGGTATTGCCGGGGAAAATATCACCCTGGTCAAGGCACCGGGCGCTTTTGAACTGCCTATTGTGGTTCAACGTGTCGCGGCCAGTAATCACTATGATGCGATTATTGCCCTGGGTGCGGTGATTCGGGGCGGGACACCGCATTTTGAATACGTTGCCGGCGAGTGTGTAAAAGGCATTGCCCAGGTTTCCCTGAAATATGATGTTCCGGTCAGCTTTGGTGTGTTGACGGTTGATAGCATTGAGCAGGCCATCGAGCGTGCCGGCACCAAAGCGGGTAACAAGGGCGCTGAAGCGGCTTTATCGGCCCTGGAAGTGGTCAGTCTGTTCAACAATATGAAGCTCTGATGAGTCAAGCACGCAGCAATGCCCGGAAAAGTGCTGTTCAGGCTTTGTATCAATGGCAAATGACCGGCCAGAATCTCAATGACATCGAAACCCAGTTTTTGCTGGATGAGCGCTTGAAAAATGCGCAACGCAGTTATTTCACCGATTTGTTTCATGGTGTTCCGAAAAACCTGGATGTGATCGATGCGGTGTTGGCGGAATTTGTGGACAGGCCGGTGGAAAAAATCGATCCGGTTGAGCGGGCTGTTTTACGCCTTAGTGTTTATGAATTGCTGCATAAACTGAATGTGCCCTGCCGGGTGATTATCAATGAAGGCATTAATCTGGCCAAGTGCTTCGGTGCCGAAGGCAGTCACCGCTATGTCAACGGCATTCTTGACAAGGTCGCGCAAAAAAAACGCGCCGACGAGATGCGCGTTGTCAAGGAAAAACGGCATGGCCACTTATAATTGCTGGGTCGTATAAAACAGTTCAGGCATGCCCATTTCAGAATTTGCCCTGATTGAACGCTATTTTTCCCGCAATGCCTGCAAAAACAAGAGCACTCGCCTGGGGATCGGTGACGATTGTGCGTTATTGTCGATTGCAGAAGGTTATGAGCTTGCCGTAACAACCGATACGATGGTGGAAAATGTTCATTTTTTTCCAGGGCAGGAACCGGCAGCACTGGGTTATAAATTACTAGCGGTTAATTTAAGCGATTTGGCGGCAATGGGAGCCGAACCGGTGGCGGTTACATTGGCATTGACTTTGCCGCAAGCGGATGAAATCTGGTTAAGTGCTTTTGCTCAGGGCTTTTTTCAATTGGCTGAACAATTTTCGGTTGATTTGATCGGTGGCGATACCAGTTCCGGGTCTCTGACATTGACTGTTCAGGCTATGGGGCAGGTGCCTGTCGGCAAAGCCATGTTACGTTCGGGTGCGAAACCGGGCGAGGGCGTGTATTTGACTGGAACGCTGGGCGATGCCGCATTGGGTTTGAAAAAAGCCCAAGGGCTTTACCAAAGCCGTTTTGATAATGCCGGTCGCCGCTGGTATTACCCGCAGCCACGGGTTGATGTCGGATGCCGTATTCGTGAATTTGCCAGTGCCTGTATTGATATATCCGATGGTTTGCTTTTGGACTTGGGGCATATTTTAGATAAGAGTCGTGTAGGAGCCTGTCTGGATTGGGGCAGCCTGCCTTTTTCCCTGCCGGTTGAAGATTATATCCAGCGCAGTGAAGACTGGATGATGCCATTGACCGGAGGCGAGGATTATGAACTCTGCTTTACTGTACCGCCGAAATACTGGCGGCAACTGGAGTCTGTTGCAGAGCAACTGGATTGTACTTGCCGGCGAATCGGTATTATTGAACGGCAACCGGGATTGCGTATCAATAAACATGGAAAATGCCTGGAACTTGCGGTACAAGGGTATGAGCATTTTGCTTCGTAATGGTGATTGTATGCGCTATGGTAAAAATGAACTGACGGCCCGACAAGTCCTTGCCGATCCAATACTGCTTCTGGCTTTTGGCGGGGGGGCAGGATTGGCGCCAAAAGCGCCTGGGACGATGGGCACGCTGGCCGCGATTCCGCTTTATTTGCTGTTCACATCAACCGGTTTGTTATGGTATTCGGTTTTTACATTGTTGGTTTGCATCAGCGGAATCTGGCTCTGTGGCAAGGCGGCTGAAAAACTGGGAGAACATGATTTTGCCGGGATTGTCTGGGATGAAATTGCCGGATATCTGGTGACACTTTGGTTTGTCCCTTTTTCCTGGTGGGTTGTGTTGGCCGGTTTTGTTTTGTTTCGAATTTTTGATATTCTCAAACCCTGGCCCATCCGATGGGTTGATAAACGGGTTTCCGGCGGTTTCGGTATTATGTTGGACGACCTCATTGCGGGTCTGTTTGCCGCTCTGTTGTTGGGGATTGTATGAATGAAAAGATAGAAGGAATAACGCTTGCGTTTTGTGAGTAAATTATATATAATCTTTTCTTTATCGCGGGGTGGAGCAGCTTGGTAGCTCGTCGGGCTCATAACCCGAAGGTCGTAGGTTCAAATCCTGCCCCCGCTACCAACAAAAAAAGACCCCATTATGGGGTTTTTTTGTTTATTGGGCTTTTAAAAAGAAGTTGTGTTTTTTCAATGGAAGGGCCTTTGGCTCTTTTTTTTTGTGCGGTTAAATCCGAGTTGGTGAAGTCATGAGACAGGCTCCGGAACATTTAATAAAACTCATCGAGCCAGTTGTGCAAGGCATGGGTTATGAATGTGTCGGTATTGAATACAACCCTCATCCAAAACAGGGTTTGTTGCGCATCTATATCGATGCTGAAACAGGCATACGTATAGAAGACTGCGAACAGGTCAGTCATCAGATCAGTGCTGTGCTGGACGTTGAAGATCCCGTTTCAGGTAATTATCAATTGGAGGTTTCCTCGCCAGGTCTGGATCGCCCTTTGTTTAAACTGGCGCAATTCGAACAATTCATCGGCAGCCAGATTACCGTTAATTTATTCAGGCCTGTCGAAAAACGCAGAAAGATAACGGGGTTGATTGTCGCCGTCATGGATGAAACAGTCAAACTTCAGGATAACGAACGGGTTTACGAAATACCATATCAGGCGATAGCGAAAGCGCGGTTGGTTCCTGATATTGGATAGATGGAGGCTAAAATGGATAAAAAAGAAATTTTGATGGTTGTGGATGTTGTCTCGAATGAAAAGGAGATTGATAAGGAAATCATATTTCAGGCTCTGGAGTCAGCGCTTGAGGCGGCCACAATAAAGCGTTATAACAGCAAAATCAAAGTGCGAGTGACTATTGATCGCGCTACAGGGCATTATGATACCTACAGACAATGGCAAGTTGTCGAGGCGAACGAAGCATTCGAAGGTGGCCTGGAATCTCCGCAAACCCAGATTTTGCTTGCTGATGCACGCCAAAAAGATGTATCGCTCAATGTTGGTGATGTTGTGGAAGAGCAAATCGAATCGGTTGATTTTGGACGTATTGCGGCGCAAACGGCGAAACAGGTCATTATTCAGAAAGTCCGGGAAGCGGAGCGTAATAAAATTGTCGAAGCCTATCGGGATCGGGTTGGTGAGCTGATTACCGGTGTTGTCAAAGGGATTGAAAAAGGCAATGTCTATCTGGAAATAGGAAGCAATGTCGATGCTCTGATCAGCAAGGATGAAATGATACCGCGGGAGTCGATCCGGATTGGCGATAAAATAAGAGGTTATTTAAAGGAAGTGCGGCCAGAACCGCGCGGTCCTCAGTTGTTCGTCAGTCGGACTGCACCGGAATTGTTGGTGGCGTTGTTTCGTTTGGAAGTCCCCGAAGTTGGAGAGGGCATGATCGATGTTCTGGGTGCGGCCCGGGATCCGGGTTATCGCGCCAAAGTTGCCGTCAAAAGCAATGACCCACGATTGGATCCGGTCGGTGCCTGTGTCGGTATGCGCGGCTCCCGGGTGCAGGCGGTTTCCAATGAACTGGCGGGTGAACGGGTTGATATTATCTTGTGGAACGAGAATGAAACCCAGTTCGTGATCAATGCCATGTCACCGGCAGAAATCATATCAATCGTTGTTGATGAAGATAAACACAGCATGGATTTGGCGGTTGCTTCCGATAATTTGTCCCAGGCCATTGGCCGAGGGGGGCAGAATGTCCGGCTGGCCTCGGAATTGACCGGTTGGGAATTGAATGTCATCGATGCGGCAAAGGCATCGGAAACGACAGAGCAGGAATTTAACCGGATTCGGCAATTATTTGTTGATCAGCTGGGCGTGGATGAGGATATAGCCAGTATCCTTGTTGAAGTCGGCTTTAATACGATTGAAGAAATTGCTTATGTTCCGGTTAACGAAATGCTGGAAATTGAAGAGTTTGATGAAGAATTGGTCAATGATTTAAGAAGCCGGGCCAAAGATGCTTTGTTGATCAGTGCAATTGCCAATGAAGAAAAAATTGAATCGGCAGAGCCCGCGCAGGATTTGCTGGAAATGGAAGGTATGGATAAGGCACTGGCCTATGAATTGGCCAGTCAGGGAATTATAACGATGGAAGATCTGGCTGAGCAAGCGGTCGATGATTTGCTGGCGCTCGAGAATGTTGATGAAGAACGGGCGGCGGCACTGATTATGAAGGCAAGGGAGCCTTGGTTTGCTGAAGCAGATAGCGAATAAAACAGAGGTGGTTGAACATGAGTGATAAAACAGTACGGCAATTGGCTGAGGTTGTTGGCATACCTCTGGAAAAATTAATGGAACAACTAAAAGACGCTAATCTTTCAGTCAATTCACCCGATGATGTGATGAGTGATGATGAAAAAATGATTTTGCTGGCGCATCTGCGCAAACGACATGGTAAGGAAAGCACTGAAGATGGCAGCGCTCCTAAACGGGTTACCCTGAAGCGGCGCCGGGTCAGCGAATTGAAACAAGCACGGACACCGGGAGAAACCGGGAAAACCATCAGCATCGAGGTTCGCAAGAAAAGAACCTATGTCAAACGCAGCGAGATATCGGAAAGCGAAAAACAAAAAGAACTGGAAAAGAACAAGCTGGCTTTGGAAGAACAGCAGCGCCAGATCGAGGCCGAGCGCTTGGCCCAACAACGCCTTGAAGAAGCCAGAAAAAAAGAAGAAGAGGAAAAACAAAAAGCATTGGGAGCCGAAAAGCAGCGTTTGTTGCTGAAGCAGCAGGAAGAGGCTGCGCCAGAGCAAACCAAAGAACAAATTGAAAAAGAAGCACAGCAAGAGCAGAAACAGAAACCTTCGCAGCCTGAAAAAGCCGCCGTTGAGCCAGCGAAGCCAAAGCAAAAGCAGGCAGAAGAAGTGAAAGCGGCGAAAGGCAAACCGAAAAGGCCAGCTGCGCAACAGGGAAAATCTGCGGACACCACCGGAAAAGGCAGACGGGGCATGGCCGATAAAAGGCGTGCCAATAAAAGGCGGGAGAGGCCGGCTGCACGCAAGGACATCCGTGTGGACAGCAAACATGGTTTTGAAAAACCCGTAGCGCCGGTAGTCAAGGAAATTGCCATTCCAGAGCATATTATCGTTTCGGACTTGGCCCAAAAAATGAGTGTCAAAGCCGCTGAAGTTATCAAACATCTGATGAAATTGGGTATGATGGCAACCATCAATCAGTCCATTGATCAGGAAACAGCGATGATTCTGGTGGAAGAACTCGGGCACAAGGCGATTGCACAGAGTGATGATGATTTGGAAAAGGAAATGCTCGCCAGTCTGGATAGCAAGGAAGACGAAACACAGCCCAGAGCGCCAATTGTCACCATCATGGGGCATGTTGATCACGGTAAGACATCATTACTGGATTATATACGTAAAACCCGGGTTGCAGCCGGTGAGGCGGGCGGTATCACCCAGCATATCGGCGCTTACCAAGTGAAAACCGATCATGGTTCAGTGACGTTTCTGGATACGCCTGGACATGCCGCGTTTACGGCCATGCGGGCCAGAGGCGCACAGGTCACTGATGTCGTGATTATCGTGGTTGCTGCTGATGATGGTGTCATGCCGCAAACCAAGGAAGCGGTTGAACATGCCAAGGCGGCTGATGTACCGATGATTGTTGCGATCAATAAAATTGACAAACCGGAAGCCGATCCGCAACGGGTAATGCAGGAGTTGGTAGCAATAGCGGTTGTACCGGAAGAATGGGGTGGCGACGTACAGTTTTTGCAGGTTTCCGCGAAAACCGGACAAGGCATTGATGAATTAATCGAAGCATTGATTTTGCAATCGGAGATTCTTGAATTGGCGGCTCCGGTGAAAGGTGCGGCTTCGGGGTTTGTTATCGAAGCGAGACTGGATAAAGGCCGTGGCCCCGTTGCCACTGTGCTGGTTCAGAAAGGTACTTTGCATAAAGGCGATATCGTTTTATGCGGGCATGAATATGGCCGGGTTCGGGCTATGTTTGATGAGAACGGTAAGACGGTTAAAGAAGCCGGGCCTGCCGCGCCCGTAGAAATTTTGGGCCTGTCCGGTGCACCCCAGGCGGGTGAAGAGTTTTTGGTCGTGCCCAATGAACGGGCAGCCCGGGAATTGGCCGAACATCGCGAAGATAAAAGCCGCTTGTCCAAACATGCGGTCCAGCAGGCCACTAAACTGGATGAGGTGTTCTCGAAAATGGAGGCCGGAGAAACCAGTACCTTGAACCTGGTCATCAAAACCGATGTCCAGGGCAGTCTGGAGGCCTTGCGTGAATCCTTGACCAAATTATCGACCGATGAAGTGCAGGTCAAGGTGGTTTACGGTGGTGTCGGCGGTATCAATGAAGGTGATGCCAACCTGGCATTGGCATCCAATGCCATTCTGATTGGTTTTAATGTCCGCGCCGATGCTTCGGCCAGAAAGCTGATTGCCGATAAAGGTATCGATCTGCATTATTACAGTATTATTTACAATGCGATTGACGAGGTGAAAAAATCCATCAGCGGCCTGTTGTCGCCGGAAATCAGTGAAAAAATCGTTGGTATTGCCGAAGTGCGGGATGTCTTCCGTTCGCCAAAATTTGGTTCGATTGCCGGTTGCATGGTCAGTGAAGGTTATGTCAAAAGAAATCTGCCGATACGTGTATTGCGCGATAATGTGGTGATTTATGAAGGCCAGTTGGAATCGCTACGCCGTTTCAAAGATGATGTCAATGAAGTGAAAGCGGGTATGGAATGCGGTATTGGCGTGAAAAACTATAATGACGTAAAAGTCGGCGACCAAATCGAAGTTTTTGAACGTGTTGAAACCGTTCGGGAAATATAACAGAGCATGGCAAGAGAATTTGGACGTAACGCCAGGGTGTCATCACAGATACAAAAAGAACTGGCTTTGATTTTACAGCGGGAAATGAAAGATCCGCGCATCGGTATGGTGACGGTCAATGAAGTTGTCGTCAGCAAGGATCTTTCGGTGGCAAAAATCTATGTCACTTTCCTGAACGAGGATCGGCAGGCTATCGATGAACATCTGCAAATTCTCAATGAAGCCTCGCCCTATTTGCGGGGTGAAATCGGAAAACGTATCAAGATACGCATTATTCCGGAGTTGCGTTTTTATTATGACGATTCAATGGATACCGGCTTGCGTATCGATGCTTTGCTGAAAGATCTGGATGACACTTCCGGAACGGATGACTGAACACTGTGGCCCGACGCAAAAAATCAGGCCGGGATGTACACGGTCTGCTGTTATTGGATAAACCGGCCGGTATTTCGTCAAACAAGGCTTTGCAGGATGTTCGCTTATTGTATCGGGCGAGTAAAGCCGGACACACAGGCAGCCTGGATCCTCTGGCTACGGGCTTGTTGCCGGTTTGTTTCGGTGAAGCGACCAAGGTTTCAGCCTTCATGCTGGAGCAGGACAAACGTTACCGAGTTGTCGTAAAACTGGGGGTCATAACGGACAGCGGCGATGCCGAAGGCCAGACTGTGTCGGTTCATCCGGTGCCGGTGTTACATGAGCAGGATATAACGTCTTGTCTGGCCGGTTTTACCGGAGCTATCCAGCAAGTGCCACCGATGTATTCGGCGTTAAAACATCAGGGTAAGCGATTGTACGAGTTGGCCAGGGAAGGGCGGGTTGTAGAACGTAAAGCGCGCCTGGTAACCATTCATGAACTGCGATGTCTTGGCTTCGCCAAAGATTGTTTGACACTGGATGTGCGTTGTTCCAAGGGTACTTATATCCGCACACTGGCTGAGGATATCGGTAAGGCTTTGGGATGCGGCGCTACCGTTATGCAATTGCGGAGATTGGAGGTCGGTTCGTTTGCTATCGACCAGGCCTGGTCGATAGAACAATTACGGCAAATAGAAACGCCAGCGGAATTGTTGGAAAAATTATTGCCCGTCGATGCCGCTTTGCTGCATTGGCCCAAAGTGGATCTAAACCAGGAACAAGCGGGTTTTATAAAACAGGGCGGTCAGGTTTTGTTGCAAACTTGCGAATCCGGACAGGTACGCATGTATTGCAATGATTGTTTTATTGGTATTGGTGAAGTTTCCGGCAACGGGAAACTGCAACCGAAAAGATTGTTTAATGTATAAATCACCGAATTTTATTCCTGTACCTTTATGCGGGAATAAACGGGACAGGACAGCATATCCTGTTCATTTATCGCGTAATTATTGTCCAGGATAATTTATCTAAGCTATAATTGCATCGTTTTAAATTTGTTATATGAAGGGTTATATAGAATGCCATTTACAGCAGAACAAAAGCAGGCTGTTATTGAAGAATATCGTTTGTCACCAACCGATACTGGATCGCCAGAAGTGCAAATTGCGTTATTGACGGCACATATTACGCATTTGATGCCGCATTTTGCAGAACACAAAAAAGACAACCATTCTCGCCGCGGTTTGTTGCGCATGGTCAATCAGCGCCGCAAATTGCTTGATTACCTGAAAGGCAAGGATATAGCGCGTTATCGTTCCTTGATTGAGCGCTTGGGCCTGCGTAAATAAACCGGTAAAACTATCGAATCGGACCGTTGTGGGTTTGGTTCGATTGCAAACCTCAAAGTCATTAAATTTTTAGGAATTTTAAAGTGAATCCCATTCGGAAAGAATTTCAATACGGTAATCAGCTCGTTTCCATAGAAACCGGTGAAATAGCCCGGCAAGCCAGCGGCGCAGTGATGATTGATATGGGCGGAACCGTACTTATGGTAACCGTTGTTGGAAAAAAAGAAGCCATGCCAGGCGGTGATTTTTTTCCATTGACCGTCAATTATCAGGAAAAATCCTATGCGGCTGGAAAAATCCCCGGTGGCTTTTTCAAGCGTGAAGGCCGTCCTGCAGAACAGGAAACCTTGATTTCACGCCTGATTGACCGGCCAATACGGCCGTTGTTTCCGGATGGTTTTACCAATGAAGTCCAGATTATTGCGACGGTCATGTCGTTAAATTCACAAATCGGCACTGAAGTTCCGGCTTTATTGGGTGCTTCGGCGGCACTGGCCATTTCCGGTCTGCCGTTTAATGGTCCAATCGGCGCGGCCCGGATCGGTTATAAAGAGGGTGATTATTTACTTAACGCCAGCAAAGCCGAAATGGCGGATTCACAACTGGATTTGGTCGTTGCGGGTACTGAACATGCGGTCCTGATGGTGGAATCGGAAGCCGATCGTTTATCCGAGCAGGTTATGCTGGGAGCCGTATTGTTCGGTCATGAACAAATGCAAACCGCGATTTCGGCCATCAAGGAATTGGCTGAGGAAGTCAACGCCGAAGCTTTTTCCTGGCAAGCACCTGAAATTGATGCGGAACTGGAACGTTTGCTTCATCAGGAAGCGTATGAAAGTATTGCCGACGCCTATAAGATCGCTGAAAAACTGGTCAGACAGGAACGGCTGAATGATATCCGCAAGGCATTGGTTGAAAAGCTGAGCGCTGATGAGCAGTATGAGGAATCGGCAATACGCCAGCTGATCGAAAAACTGGAAAAGGAAATTGTCCGTTCTTCCATTCTGAAAGAAGGCAAACGTATTGATGGTCGTGATTTGTCCACGGTCCGGCCAATCAGCATTCGTACCGGGGTATTGCCACGCACCCATGGATCGGCCCTGTTTACCCGGGGTGAAACCCAGGCGTTGGTGGTCACGACATTGGGAACGGAGCGGGATGCCCAGGTCATCGATGCGCTGGATGGTGAATATCGTGAGAACTTTATGCTGCATTATAATTTTCCGCCGTTTTGTGTCGGTGAAACCGGTTTTGTCGGTTCACCAAAACGTCGTGAAATAGGCCATGGTCGTTTGGCAAAACGGGGTGTACAAGCCGTATTGCCGACTCTGGAGGAGTTTCCTTATGTATTACGCGTGGTTTCGGAAATTACCGAATCCAACGGTTCCAGTTCAATGGCTTCGGTATGCGGTTCCAGTCTGGCCCTGATGGATGCCGGTGTACCGATCAAAGCACCGGTTGCTGGTATTGCCATGGGTTTAATCAAGGAAGGGGATGAATTTGCGGTACTTTCCGATATCATGGGTGATGAAGATCATCTGGGTGATATGGATTTCAAGGTTGCCGGAACTGAAGATGGAATCACAGCATTGCAGATGGATATCAAGATTGACGGAATTACCCGGGAGATTATGCAAACGGCTTTGGAGCAGGCCAAGCAGGGACGTTTACATATTTTGGGCAAAATGAAAGAGGCCTTGCCTGAAAGCCGTCAGACCATGTCGGATTATGCGCCGCGTATCATTTCCATGAAAATTGATCCAAGTAAAATCCGTGAAGTCATTGGTAAAGGCGGCATGACGATTCGCGGTATTACTGAAGAAACCGGTGCAACCGTTGATTTGACCGATGATGGTATCGTCAAGATTGCCTCGTCGGACAAGGAAGCCGGTGAAGCGGCACGGCGCATCATCGAGGAAATTACCGCCGATGTCGAAGTCGGTAAGACTTATGAAGGTAAAGTCGTCCGCTTGATGGATTTTGGCGCCTTTGTCACGATTTTACCGGGCAAGGATGGTTTGGTGCATATTTCCCAGATTTCCGATGAGCGCGTTGATAAAGTCAGCGATAAATTAACCGAGGGTGATGTCGTCAAGGTCAAGGTACTGGAGATTGATCGCCAGGGCCGGGTTCGATTGAGTATGAAAGCGACCGATGAAAAGGACTGACGAAAGCGGCGGCTTGCTTTTTATATCGTTGAAAAAACAATAAGGGAATGGCATGGATATTGGCAGGAGGTTGAATTGACAGCTTCCTGCGATTATTGGCTCCCTTCTATATGAAAAGATTGTTCTTGGCATTGTGGCCGCAAAAAACGGTTCGCGAACGTTTGAGAAAAATTACCCGGGTCATGGATACAGCTCATTGCAGACCGGTTATCCCGGAAAATTTCCATGTGACCCTGGTTTTTATCGGTGCTTTGCAGGCGGCAAAGATTGCCGGTATTGAACACCGGATGGCGAGTATCGCTGGCGAGTCGTTCGTTATACAATTTGACCGTCTGAGTTATTGGCGCAAACCGAAAATCGTCTGCCTGACTTGTGAAAAAATACCGGCTGCGATTATCGAGCTGGTTGTACAAATGCAGCGGGCAATACTTGATTGTGGTATTGAACTCGATGAACGGATTTATAAACCACATATTACGCTGGCACGACACGCCCATCACAAACCATCCTTGACATTTCAACCACTGCTTTGGCCAGCATCTTCGTTCTGTCTGGTTGAGTCCGCCAATACGCCATCGGGTGTGATTTATAAAGTATTGCGGGATTGGCCTTTATCCTGATCGGTGGTGGAAAAGAAATCGATCAGTTTATTAGGAGGTGTCAGTATGTTAGATAAACACAATCCCATCCAGATTGGTTATATTACGGAAGTACGCATAGATGGGATGGATGCCCGTTTAAGTGAGCAATATATCAATGACAATCCATTAATCACTATAGATGAGGAGCCGGTTCTTGCCGGGCAGGTCAATTCTTACGTTCTTATCCATCAGCATAATATCAGTGTATTGGCATTGGTATCAAGAATGTGGGAAATGGATCATTTTTCTGCACAGGGCGATCGTAAAACGGATCGGTTCATTGCGTTGATTCCGGTTGGCGAAATCGATACAAACAATCGATTTCTTCGAGGCGTCAGAAAACATCCAACGCCAGGAGCCAAAGTCTACGCTGTAGGCTATCGTGAAATTAATGCTATTTTTTCCTTGTTTCGGCGTTATAAGTTTTTTATTGGTGAACTGTCTTCTCATAAAGGCTATCATCTGAGTTTAGAGCCACGGGCATTGTTTGGCCGTCATTTTGCTATTCTCGGGCAAAGTGGTTCGGGAAAATCCTGGACAGTCACCAGTTTATTACAAAACACTTTAAAAGCCATGCCAAATGCGCATATCATTTTATTGGATTTGCATGGTGAATATTGCTGGAAAGATGATGCAGGGAAATTGTATTCGGCTTTTCCGGAAGGCACGGTCAATTATGTCGATGCTACGCAAATGGAGATGCCCTACTGGATTATGACCTATGCCGAACTGGTCGATTTGTTTATTGATCGTTCAGAGTCCGGCGCGTCTATTCAGATGGCGTTTATGCGTCAGGTTATTCAGGTTTTGAAACGGAAAACAGCCAAGGAAATAGGTTTGCAAACGGTTTCCATCGATACACCGATTTATTTTTCCCTGGTGGAATTATTTCGCCAATTCAAGAATGCAAATGAAGAGCGCAGGGACTTTGGTAAAACCAAAGGCACATTATTTGGCCAGTTTGATGAGTTTCTGGTGCGTATGCAAAGCCGGTTCAACGATGTGCGTTATGATTTTTTGCTTAAGCCGAAAACCCGGAAGGATTCTTCCACCTTGTCCGCTTTGTTGAAGGAATTTATCGGACTGGGTGTTTATAAGGCCAATATTACCGTGATTGATCTCAGTTCCGTGCCGATTGATGTGCGGCCAGCGGTTTCCGCGCAAGTAGGACGATTAGTGTATGAGTTCAATTACTGGAACCCGGATCGCAGAAGATTCCCGATTACATTGGTTTGTGAAGAAGCTCATGCCTATATTCCCAGAGAAAAGGCAAGTCAGTTTGAAGGTACCCGGAAAATGATGGAAAGGATCGCCAAGGAAGGGAGAAAGTATGGCGTTTCAATAGGGGTGGTCAGTCAACGCCCCACAGAATTATCCGAGACGATGTTGTCACAATGCAGTTCTTATATTTGTTTGCGTATAACAAATACGGATGATCAAAACTATATTCGCAGCCTGGTTCCGGAATCTGAAGGTGACCTGGCGGGTGTTTTGGCTTCTCTGGGGAGAGGAGAAGCCCTGGTTTTGGGGGAGGCGACACCGATACCCACACGAGTACAAGTCTATAGACCCAATCCGGAACCAAGAAGTAACGACGTAGACTATTATATTGGTTGGCGCGAGGGTTTGCAGGATTTGGATGTCGATAAAATCGTTGATTTATGGCGAACCCAAACCCGAAAAAAAAACTAGGAGGTCAATTGCTCAGACAACCTGTCAACATGCCGGTTTATATTGATTTGGTCATACAATACATTTAAACATGAGCATGGCATTACCAGCCGGCGTTATTCATCTTTATCTGGGCTATCCTGATGAGATCAGCGATACCGGCTTGTTACACGAATATGAATGTTTACTTTCTGATGAAGAGAAAAATCGCTACCAGCGCTTGGGTTCTGCGTATCAACGGCATCAGTTTTTGCTGACCCGGGCATTGATTCGCACGACCTTGTCACGCTATGTCAACAAACATCCGCGGGATTGGCGTTTTGTAAACAACCGGTATGGAAAGCCGGAAATATTGCGCCGGGCGGATGAGCCGGCAATCCGCTTCAATCTTTCCCATAGCAAAGGTCTGATTGTATGCGCTATTGCGTTGCATGATGATCTGGGTGTGGATGTTGAATACACGCAGCGCAATAACGCACTGTTGGCCATTGCCCGGCGGTTTTTTTCGCCAATGGAAGTGACTCAGTTGCAAAAAATGACGGGAAATGCTCAAAGACAATATTTTTTTGAACTTTGGACTTTGAAAGAGGCTTATATCAAAGCGTGTGGAAAAGGGATGGCGATTCCCCTCCGGCAATTCAGTTTTGATATTTCGGATAAAAACAAGACCGTGATCCGGATTGAACCCTGTTTACAGGACAGGCCGGAACACTGGCGGTTCTGGCGGCTTGCCTTTTCTGAAAACCATGTTGCCGCAATTGCCGTCAAATCGACATCAGTACTGAATTATCGTCTGGTGATCAGAAAAACGGTGCCACTTCTACAAAATGATTTGTGGGAAGAATAATTGATATGGCGTGTTTTTTTCCGTTATCCTTAACAAGGTCGAAACACTCCCCCATTCTTTAGGTTTTAAGTAATTTTTGCAGGTATAATTTTGGATCAATCCATACAATTTGATATTGACCTGATCCATCGTTACGATAAAGCAGGTCCCCGCTACACTTCTTATCCAACCGCATTGGAATTTCATGAAAATTTCTCAGAGCCGCAGTACCGGCAACAAATTGAACTTTCCAATAGCCGGGGTGGGCCATTATCGCTTTATTTTCATATTCCGTTTTGCGATACGGTTTGTTATTACTGTGCTTGCAATAAAATCATTACCAAAAACAGAAAACATACCCTGCCTTATTTGCAAGCCTTGTATCGTGAAATTGCCATGCAAGGCGCATTATTTGACAGAACACGGGTTGTAAACCAATTACATTGGGGGGGAGGAACGCCGACATTTTTGAGTTTTGCGCAGATGCAAAACCTGATGGAGATAACCCGGGAACATTTTAATTTACGCGAAGACGATTTGGGAGAATATTCCATTGAAGTCGATCCCAGGGAGACAGATGAACAGACGATTCAGCAATTGCGTCAACTGGGTTTTAACCGAATCAGCCTGGGTGTGCAGGATTTTGATGCGGATGTGCAAAAAGCGGTCAACCGCATCCAGACGGAAGCGCAAACCTTTGCTGTATTGGAGGCCGCCCGTGCTGAAGGCTTTCGTTCAACCAGCATCGATTTGATTTATGGTTTGCCTTTGCAAACCGTGGATTCTTTTGCCAGAACCTTGGACAAGATTCTGGCGGTTGCACCGGAGCGGTTTTCGGTATTCAATTATGCGCATTTGCCTGCATTGTTTAAAACCCAGCGCCAGATTGACGAAACCCAGATGCCGGCGCCAGAGGTCAAGCTGGATATCCTGCAAATGGTCATTTCCCGGCTTTTGTCGGCAGGTTATGTTTATATCGGTATGGATCATTTTGCCAGGCCGGATGATGAGCTGGCCATTGCCCAGCGGGAAGGCAAGTTGTACCGGAATTTTCAAGGTTATTCAACGCACTCGGATTGTGATCTTGTCGGCTTGGGTATTACTTCAATCGGTCGGGTGGGTGATGCCTATATGCAAAATGTCAAAGATTTACAAACCTACGGAGAAAGCATCGGACAAGGGAAGCTGGCAGTTTACCGGGGGCTGGTTTTGGATAAGGACGATAAATTGCGCAGGGCTGTAATTAGCCAATTGATCTGTCATTTTGCATTGCATTATCAGGAATTCGAACAAGGTTTCGGGATTGTTTTCAAAGATTATTTTGCATCAGCCTGGCTGGAACTGCAAACCATGCAACAGGACGGTTTATTGCGCTTGTCTGACCAGGGACTGCAAGTTACACCGGCCGGGCGTTTGCTGATACGCAATATTTGCATGTTGTTTGATCGCTATCTGACCAAAAAAAAATCCTTTTCCAAGGTTATTTGAAGGTTATGCATTCAATCAGGCCATGCTCGTGGGCGATAAACAAAAGTTCATTATGGCAATAACGATGGAAAAATTCATGGTATAACCGAATCAATCCTAATCGTCCGCAAACTTTGCGTATCTGCAGATAATTTTCAGGAAAAGGCGCAAAAATATCAACTGTTTCATCACTGTGATCGCTGAAATGTTCCTGACTGCCATGTTGGATCATCGGAACTTTCATGGCCCGGTTGGCATGACTGGAAAAGTCCTCCCAATCTGCGGAATGGGTGTGGCTGACACCTTCAAAAAATCCTTGTTGGCTTTCTCTTATGGACATCCGGGTTTTGTGGATCAGAGCGTACAGATCATAATCGCCGTGAATATAAGCGCATCCCGGAGGTGGATCGGAGGTGTTTTTTTGAGTCGGCGATGGTTTGGATAAAACACGCAAAACACAACCGTAATAGGGACTGTTTTTATTCATTTGTACATCAAACCCATTGGGTATCTGTTTCCAGTGTTTATCCCAGGTGTTTTTTGCCTTGACCCATTCTCTTTTGTCATTATTGAATGCATACCATTTTAAAATCCGGGGATTGACCACCAGTCCACCGCATTTTGAAGATATTTTTTCGCCATCCGGGCGGATGAAACAGGCATTGGATTTTGCTGTTTTCGGTTTGCACTTCAGGGGTTTCGGAACAAAGCCGGGTTTGCCAATATATTGAATGGATAGCGGGTTGGTGCGGCGGACAAGAATAAACAAGCCTTTTTCCTGACTGTAGGTTCTGAAGATATTGACGTCGGCAGGACGCATGAATTGGTGAATATCTTCACTGTGCAGGGTGTATTCCAGGTAATTATCGGCAAGTTGCGGGTCGTTGGTAATGCTGTTCATGGTTTGTTCCTGAAGTGGTTTCTTATTGCCGTTGAACGGAGCTGTACATGTTTATGAAACCAAAACGGTTTGGCATTTTGACTTTGGGCAAAGTTTGCGCGTTCATAATCTGATCTTCTTTGATAATGCCGTTTAGATACAACAGATAAGCGGTAACCGCGTAAAGTTGGTTATTGTTTAATATGCCTGGCGCATTCAGTGGCATGGCGCGGCGGGTAAAATCAAATATCGTGGTTGCGAAAGGCCAATAAGTGCCGATGGTTTTATCCGGTGGGTTGTCGGTCAAACCGTGTTGTGCGCCCGCCAGTTCCTCAGCACTGTCGCCAGTGCCTTCGACACCGTGACAGCTCTGGCAATAGCTCTGATAGACGCGCTTGCCGGAACGGGCGTTGCCATTGCCCGGGGGAAGCCCGGTGCCATCGGGGAAAATATCCATATTCCAGCGCTGGATCGTTTCGGGTCCGGCCAAAACGCCCAGGTCCGGGCCGGTAGTCTGGGCTGTTGTGAGACTGCAAAAACCCAACAGACTGGCTGCAACAAGATTACGCATAAACATGACGAATACTCCCATCTTCCGATATCGCCCAACTTACGACGGCATTGTAGTGAAAATAACCGTATTGACCGCGTTCGGCAAGCAATTGTTGACGTTCGGGTTGCCTGTATCCGGTTTCATCGGTGACCCGGCTCTTAATGACCGTTGCCCGGCCATCCCATTGCCAGGGGATTCGAAAACGGGTAAAACAGCGGCTCAAAACCGGTTCTTGTAATTCCGCTATCGCCCAACTTTCGCCGCCATCGGCGGAGACCTCGACTTTACGCACCTTGCCATGGCCGCTCCAGGCCAGTCCCTTGATTTGATATAAACCGGGTTTATCCAGTTTGTATCCGGGAGAAGGGTTGGTGATCAGGGATTTGGCCTGCATGACAAACGTGAATTGACGTGCCTTACCGGATGGCAGAAGATCGGTGTATTTTGCCGTTTCATTGCGTGCCATAACCGGT
This sequence comes from uncultured Methylococcaceae bacterium, assembly GCA_964509475.1. Classification (GTDB taxonomy): domain Bacteria; phylum Pseudomonadota; class Gammaproteobacteria; order Methylococcales; family Methylomonadaceae; genus CAZDXJ01. The sequence goes on from CAZDXJ010000007.1 coordinate 44,483, forward strand.
CTGTTGGTTAAATGCAGACGGCGCAGCCATTTTACATGCGTCACCCCTTCCCAGCCCGGTACCAGCAAGCGCATCGGATAACCGTTTTCAGGCCGAATGCGCTCACCGTTTTGATAAAGCGCAATAAAACAATCTTGCCGTATTTTTTCAAGCGGAATACTGATATTCATCATCGAGGCATCGGCACCTTCGGCGATCAGCCATTTGGCTGCGCGTTTAAGGCCGGTTTCGGCCAACAGGATATTCAGCGGTACACCGGTCCATTCGCTACACGATGCCATGCCGTGAAAATAACCGGCTTGGGTTTGTATGGGTTCTGTGCGCCAACCGGCGTTACTGTTGCCGCCGCATTCGATGAAACAAAGGCAGGAGCGCATGGGATAGCGTAACAGTTGCTCAACACCAAACAACAAAGGTTTTTTGACCAAACCATGGATCAGAAGTTGGTGTTTTTGTGGATCAATTTGGGGTACACCATTGTGATGGCGCTCAAAATGCAGGCCATTGGGTGTGATCGTGCCCTCCAGATCATGCAATGGTGTCCAGGAAACGCCATTACCCGGTGCCATTTTATTGCCCATATGCCAACGAATGGTTTTTTGTTCAAAAGCTGAAGGTTGCCCGTAATTGGAAAAAGGTTTTCCAGGTTTTTGCATCCAGGGCAGGCGATCGGCTTGTTGCGGCCTGGCCAGAAGCTCAGGTGACAAAGCCAGCGCGGTTGAAAAAACCAGGCTGCGTTTTAAAAATAAGCGTCTGTCGAGCAAACCGCCACCGGCTATTGGCTGTAAATCGATTTTCATAAGATTGACCCATCAAATTGGGATAAGGCCCAATAAATTTTGTTTGAACAAGCGTATTGTTTTAGAGAATAAAAATTATTCAGGATAATAACACTATACTTTTTTAAATGCCTAGTACAGCAGCATTTCTATATTGAAGAAGTGTGTTTTTAGAAAACGATCACTTTTGCAATTGTGGCCGTGCTAAGTTGATGTGGTGCGGTAAATTGAAATTCAATTACCCACTCTATTCTTCATGGACCCAAAAAAATTATTCGAGACCGTGGCACCGTGGCGTTTGTGGATTAATTTACCGGTGACTACTGATAGCGGGGCATTAATGGGTGAATTTAGCGGCTTCCGGGCAGAGCGCTAAAAATTACAAAAAACAGGCAAAAAACCTGTCAAGAACTTTTTTATTTATTTTCGCTGAGTAGTTACGAAAAGTGTAGCGAAGTGCGAAGCGAGCCGTTTGGAAGAGTCCAGTGCGGTAATTCCGCACGCTGGGATCTGTGAGGGGGCAGTCGGGTGACTGGCTGTTCTACCTTGATCACCAGACCCAGGGATGGAAATTAGCCAGCGCTCATTCGAATATCATTCACTGTCTTGGCCGATTGAGCAAGGCCCAAGCTTGCAATGGGTAAGCGGGTGAATGTTCTATCGAACGAGGGCGTGGGGCTGTTTATGTAGATGTGTTAATTGCCATCCTGTTCAAACTGCATTATTCTACATGGCAAGTGCTGTCAACTAACCTGCTATTTCCAAATCAAACCATGCCGATCAAAAAATTAATTCATCTGAGTCCTGTAAATCATTTACGTCAGGATTTACCGGCCGGGCTTGCTGTTTTTTTGGTGGCGCTGCCCTTATGTCTGGGCATTGCCCTGGCTTCCGGGGCGCCCTTGATATCCGGTATCATCGCCGGAATTGTGGGTGGTATCGTTGTCGGCTTTCTCAGTAATTCGGCACTCGGTGTCAGCGGGCCGGCGGCCGGTTTGACCGTGCTGGTGTTTAACGGCATTGAACAAATAGGTTTCCCGGCTTTTTTGCTGGCTATTATTTTTGCCGGTTTGCTACAGATTTTGTTGTCTTTTCTGCGGGCAGGGATTATCGGTTATTATTTTCCGTCCGCCGTCATCAGCGGTATGTTGTTTGGTATCGGTGTCATCATCATCCTGAAGCAGATTCCACATGTGTTGGGTTATGATCGGGATTATGAAGGTGATATCCGTTTTATTCAGCCCGATGGTTACAATACACTGACTGAACTCGAACATACGCTCAATTCAATTTCACCAACGGCCATAATCATCTGTGCAGTCGCTTTATGTGTTTTATTGTTGTGGGAACTGCCATTAGTAAAACGGTCATGGACGGGCCGGACCATTCCCGGTTCCTTGCTCGCGGTATTGGCTGGGACGGCTATTAACCAGTTCTTGGATTACAAGTCGCCGGATTTGGCTCTGGATGCCAAACACCGGGTCAGCATTCCGGTTGCCGATAATCCTCTGGAGTTTTTTTCCCATATGGTTTTTCCGGATTTTAGCCAATTGACAAATCCTGAAATTTATTATGCCGGTATTATTATCGCTATTGTCGCCAGTCTGGAATCTTTGTTGAGTCTCGAGGCGGTTGATAAACTGGACCCGCATAAACGCACAACCTGCACCAATCGCGAATTGTTTGCCCAGGGGATGGGTAATATTACTTCGGGTTTGCTCGGGGGGTTACCGATAACCCAGGTCATTGTACGCAGTTCGGCAAATATTGTTGCCAAGGGTCAGACCAAGGCGGCAACGATCTTCCATGGCATTTTATTGTTGGTCAGCATTTTGTGGATTCCTGAGTTATTGAACCGGATTCCGTTGGCTTCCCTGGCTGCGATCCTGATTATGGTGGGGTTCAAACTGGCGAACCCATTAACCCTGAAGAAAATGTATCACGCCGGACCTTACCACTTTATTCCTTTTCTGGGTACTGCGGTGGGTTTGGTATTTACCGATTTGTTGACAGGCGTTATTTTGGGTTCGGGCGTTGCGGTATTTTCCATTTTATTGGAAAACTACCGTATGGGAGTATATTTCCAGAGCAAGCAAAAAGACAATGTCACCATCATTAATCTGGCCGAACACGTTTCATTTTTAAACAAGGCCAATATCCGTCAGGTTTTGCATCGGCAACCACCGAACACCGAATTGATAATTAACGCAATGAACGCCAGGTTTATCGATTATGATGTGCGTGAAATTATTGAAGATTTCAAAACAGAAGCCAAAGAAAAACATATCGATTTCAAGTTTGTCGATAGGAAAAGCGCACATCCGGTGCGCTCCAGGCAAATCCAGCAGGATATGACGCCGACTGAGGCCTTGACCATACTGAAAGAAGGCAACAGGCGCTTTGTCAACAGTTTGCATTCCCATCATGATTTGTTGGCCCAGGTCAATGTAACCCGCAGCGGACAATATCCATTTGCCATCATTCTGTCCTGTATCGATTCACGCACCTCGGCGGAGCTGATTTTCGATCAGGGTCTGGGGGATATTTTCAGTGTGCGCATTGCCGGCAATATTGTCAACGACGATATTCTGGGTAGTATGGAATATGCCTGCAATGTGGCCGGATCCAAATTGATTATGGTATTGGGGCACAGTCATTGTGGCGCTATCAACGGCGCTTGCGCCGATATCAAACTGGGACATTTGACCGCTCTCCTGGACAAAATCAAACCCGCGGTTCAGCATGTGCATGCACATCATCGCGATCTGTCGAAGGATGAATTCGTTGATCGGGTGGCCCGGCAAAACGTGCGTCACACCATGCGGCACATATTGGATAACAGTACGACTCTAAAAGCGCTTTACCAGCAGAAAAAAATCAATATTGCCGGAGGTATGTACAATATTGAAAGCGGCAAAGTCGAGTTTTATGACAATTGAATAAAATGCCGATAGAAAAATGATTCATATCAGCCCGGAAATTATCGGTTATATTGCCGCGACACTGACGACCGCTTCGTTTTTGCCGCAGGCCATTATGACCATCAAAACACGCAATACCGATTCCTTGTCGTTGGGAATGTATTGTGCTTTTACATTCGGTGTTCTATTGTGGCTGATTTATGGTATTGCCATTGAGGACAAAGCCATTATTTTTGCCAATGCCATCACTTTTTTACTGGCCGGGATAATTTTAGGGGTTAAATTAATCAATTTGTGCAGTAAAAAATATTAAATGTTTGCTCCTACGCAGGAGCGTTATTGCCATTGGGTTAAGCCTTTTTGTTGAATGGAACTATGGGGGTAGGTGCGGATTTATCCAGCCCTTCATTGAAGAGCTGGATTTATCCGCACCGTACGACAAGTTGAACCAGCACCCAGCTCACATTTTCTTGACTTAATGGCAATGGCGCAAGAGCCTGGGAACGAATTGTTGTAATTCACCTGTCCAATGCCTTTTTCCCAAGTTTTGCCGCTTTTTTTCCTGTCCGGTTTGTCCGGACTGATTTACGAAGTGCTTTGGCTCAAGCAGCTCGGCTTGTTGTTTGGCAATGCCAGCTATGCGATGGCGACGACATTGGCAGCCTTTTTCAGCGGCTTGGCCGCAGGTGGCGCCTGGTGGGGTAAACGTGTCCAACATAGCCGGCATCCTTTGCGACTGTATGGTTTTCTGGAACTGGGGGTTGCGGTTTGTGCATTGGGTTATTTTGTCCTGTTAAAGACTTACGCCTTTTTTTATCCCTGGATCATGGCCGGACTCATCGATGACCGGGTTGGATTGGCTGCCGTAAAATTTGTATTGGCGTTGCTGATTTTGTTTCCACCGGCCTGGTTTATGGGCGGAACCTTGCCGGTTATCAGTCACGCTGTGATCCATCAAGCGGAACCGATGGGTCACAAGGTATCGTTGCTTTATGTCAGCAACACCTTGGGCGCGGTTGTTGGCGTTTTTCTGGCCGGCTTTTATCTGCCGCCCGTTCTGGGTTTTAGCAACAGTTATCTGCTGGCGATGTCGATTACGGTTTGGGTGGGGCTTGGGGCGTTGTTTTTGGATAAACGGCAGTTATTGCAGCATCTGGACAGCCGCCAAAAAAAATTGCATCCAGAGGTTTCCTGGCATCTTAAAACTCTGGCCTTTGTTTCAGGGCTGTCGATGCTGGCTCTGCAAGTGCTTTGGGGGCGAATGTTTGCCCAGGTCTTGCAGAATTCCGTTTATACCTTTTCGCTGATCCTGATGTTGTTTCTGGCGGGGCTGGCCTTTGGCGGCCTGTTGGCCAATCGTTTAATGAAAAGCACGGTTGATGCACAGCGAATAATGTTTTTCTTGCTGTTGGCAGGGGCTTTATTGATCGCCTTGACACCGGCAGAATTTGTCCATTTAACCGATAAGCTGCATTATCTTGGCGCCGATACCGGTTGGTTTGCCTATTTAGGTAATATTGGGCGGCTCGGATTGTGGGTTATGGGACCTGCACTTTTGTTTTTAGGCTCGGTATTTCCGTATCTTTTGCGCTTGACGGAACGGCAAACCGGTAATATCGGTTCGGTGGTAGGTCAGCTCACGGCATTGAATACGCTGGGGGCGATTTTGGGTTCCTTGCTGGCCGGTTTTGTCTTGCTCGATACGCTGGGGCTTTGGGCAAGTATCCGCTTGCTGGCGATTGTTTACGCTTTGCTGGCCTGGTTGTGGATGGAACACACTCAACTGCGGCCGAAGTATTTATTTGCCTTGCCGGCGTTGCTGATTGTACTGATGGTTTCGGTTTTCGATACCTCACGCTTGCCGGTGGTGCGTGTCGATCCAGTGGTCGATCAGGAGAGTTTGTTACAGGTTTGGGAGGGCAGTGGTGGAACCGTTGCCGTTATCCGGCAAGGGCAGCATCTTAAACTCAAAGTCAATAATTATTATACCCTGGGGGGCAGCGGATCGTTTGAACTGGAACAGTTTTTGGGCTATTTCCCATTGCTTTTGCATGAGAGGCCGCAATCGGTTTATGTTCTGGGGCTGGGCAGCGGCATCAGTGCTGGCGGTTGCTTGCGTTATCCGGTTAAAAGGTTGCTGGTTACCGAATTGTTACCCGAAGTGGTTACAGCGTCCGATAAATATTTTGGCGATTATACCAATGGTTTGTTTTATGATCCGCGTGTTCGGGTACGGGTTGAAGATGGGCGTAATTATTTACGGGGAACGAGCGAACAATTCGATGTGATTATCAGTGATTTGTTTGTACCCTGGAAGGCTGGGGCAGGGAATCTGTATTCCTTGCAGCACTATCAAACGGCCAGGCAACGTTTATCCGAACACGGTCTGTTTATGCAGTGGTTGCCCGCTTATCAAATTAGTGAGGATGAGTTTGCGGTTATTGCTCATACGATGCGGGCCGTATTTCCCCAAGTCACGGTTTGGCGGGGCGATTTTGGCGCTCTCAAACCGGTTATTGGTTTGCTGGGACAAAAAAACCGGCAACCCTTGCACCGGCAAGCCGGAATTTTCACGTCCCCTCTGGCCGATAAGACACCGGTGCCGCTGTTAAGTCATTATGCCGGAAACCTGGATGGTTTGAAGGAATTATGGGCGGATGCGCCCTTGAATACCGATGACCTACCCATTATCGAGTTTCAGGCACCGATCAGCCAGCGGCAAAGCAAAACCGGTTCCAAAACCTGGCTAGCGGGTGATTCATTGATGAAATGGATGCGTCTTCTCATCGATCGGGACGATGGCTATTATCTGTCGGCAGTGGGCAAACCGGAACAGATTTTGGCCCAGGCCGGCTTCCATCTGCATTATGCGCAATGGTTGCGTTACCAGGGTAAACTGACCGTCATGGACAAGGAATTGCAAATTTACCGGAAACTCTTGTCAAAAGCCCGGCATTGACAAAAAAGATGCCTCCCCCACGCCCGGAGCAAGGCGTGAGGAAGAATATCGCATCATTTCCCCCGCGTCATGTAACTGATTATGCAGCCTGTCGTTGTTGCTGCAAGGCTTGTCTTGCCAGATCAGCAATTTCCCGATCGGGATCATCGATCAAATACTGGGCGGCAAAACCACGTTTGGCAACGATAAAACGTACAAAGTCGTTTCTGTCCCGAGCCAGATGGTTGAGCCGTTCGATATCGGTGCAATGCTGGGCCACGGCCGCTCTGACCCGCCAATTTTTGTCATAAGCCAGAATTTCGTGGGCGGCTTGCTTTTTCGCCACCGCAGTTCGGATCAATGCAGAAGCATCCCGTGCCAGTTCGTTCAGGGCAAAATTGTAATTAACCGCTTCAAGGCGAATAAACTCTTGTTTTTCATGGGTAATTTGATGAGCAGTATAGGTTTTACCATATAATGTGATCAGATCGGTCGAATTTATCATAACGGGAACCCCCCAGTCTTATTATGTATAGTAATTTGAGTATAATCCAGTTTAAAAATTTTGCACAAATATTTAATTTTACAGGTTTTGATGGGGACTGCCCTCAGGTACAGTGATCTCATGCGGGAGTCGAGAATGTGATAAGAAAACTGTGGGAGCGGCTTCAGCCGCGATCGTCCAGGTCGCCACGATCCTTTGCGGAAAGCCAATCCATACAGGGTGTTTTCAGGGTAAGTATGTATTCCCACGCATCAACTAACATTTTGTGGGGGACCTTACCCTCATCATTTCGCCAGGTATTGGCAGAATCCAGTTACCTGGATATAAGCGGTAGTTGCAGGGTGAGTGCAGCAGCATTGTTTTGTTTGCTGAATGCCGGCATAGGAATGCAGGCTGTTTTACAAATATCCGGATTATGCTATCTTCAAATATAAGTCAAGGCGTTATGCCGGAATGACGATTTTTTCTGATTTAATGGTAATGATTTAAGCGGATGGAATAAACAGTGGGGTTACATCCTATGGCTGGCTTGGGCAGGGAACTGTTGCAGTCAGTCCAACTCTTACTCGTGGTGAACAGTGTGGAAAATCGTAAGCATGGATAATGAGATCATTGATTTGGCAGCCCGTTTGGTTCATCGACTCAGTACATCCGGAAAAAAACTGGCGCTTGCCGAATCCTGCACCGGTGGCTGGATCGCACAAGCACTGACGGCGATTCCGGGCAGTTCCCGGTGTTTTGATCGAGGGTTTGTCACCTACAGCAATAATGCCAAAGTACAGATGTTGGATGTCAAGTCGGCAACCCTGGATGCTTACGGCGCAGTCAGTGCCGAAACCGTTAGTGAAATGCTGCAAGGCGCCCTGCATTTCAGCGAGGCGGACTGCGCCATTGCGGTCAGTGGTATTGCTGGCCCGTGTGGTGGCAGCCCTGAAAAACCGGTGGGTACGGTTTATTTAGGCTGGTCAGGCACAGGTCAGCGCGAAATCGTACAACGATACCACTTCAGCGGCGACCGGCAGGCTGTTCGCAGACAAGCCGTATTGCATGCACTTGTGGCTGCTGCGCAAGTATTTTGTGATTAACGGGGGGCCTGCATGGTTTGGATAAACGCATTGGCTTCGTCAATGGACGTTTCCATTGCTTGAATCAATGCGGATACATCGGTTTGGATGCTTTTCAGTTCGCCTTTTAAGGAAGCAATGGCACGGGCGTTGAGATTGTGTTTTAAATAAAGCACTTGATCTTTAAAAACAGCCAGCACCGGTTCAATTTTTTGCTCGGCCCGTTTCATTGTAGCCATCATCTGTTGATATTGGTTTCGGGTTTTAACGAGTTGGCGTTGGCTTTGGGTACGCAAGGAGGTACTGGAATATTGTTGCAATTCGTCTTCCCATTCGTTGAACAGGGCGTTTGATACATCTTCGATGTCCTGGATGCGTTTATGAACTTCTTCAGCCTTGTCAACGCTTGCCTTGTATTTATTGTCGAGCTGGTGATAGGTTTTTTCCAGATCGCCGCCTGAAAAACGGGTGACGGCGGTAAATTGCGCCAGTGCCGATTTGAATTGCTGTTTGGCCTCTTGTTGGGCGTTGCGGGCTTTTTCAACCCGATACACCATGACTTCCCGTTTGGGAATGCCGAGTTTTTCCAGTGAAGACAGGTACATTTTCGAGCAACTCGTCAATACGGTTAATATCACAATGGACAAGAAAAAAGAGTTCGCTTTCATTTGCATATCCCGGTTTTTAAAATTTCCAGGAAATTATATAATGCCGGTAAAGCTTCGTATATCTTTTGCCGGATTACATGAGAAAAATGCAAAGACCAACACCGTATACAGCTTTACCCGGACGTAGTGAAGCGATGCCGGTCAACAATAGGAATAGGCATTTTGTCAATGGTAATCCGGTTTCAGGAGCATTTCCCGGGCCGCTTGAAAAAATCGTTTTTGGCTTGGGTTGCTTTTGGGGGGCTGAACGCCGGTTTTGGCAGCAAAACGGGGTGTTCAGTACGGCGGTGGGTTATATTGGCGGCGTGACGCCCAATCCGACCTATGATGAGGTTTGTACGGGTCTGACCGGCCATAACGAGGCCGTGTTGGTGGTGTTCGATGCCGGAGATTGCCCGTTGCTGCAACTTTTGTCCTTGTTTTGGGAATCACATGATCCGACCCAGGGTATGCGTCAGGGCAATGATATCGGAAGCCAGTATCGTTCCGGTATTTATTGTTATACATCCGAACAATTGACGGCAGCGCTCCATTCCAGACAGCATTATCAGAATCGCTTGAACCGGTTTGGCAAGGGTGCTATCAGCACAGAGATTATGCTGGCACCGGAGTTTTATTATGCTGAAGATTATCATCAGCAGTATCTGGCTAAAAATCCTGCCGGTTATTGTGGCTTGGGTGGCACCGGAATCGCTTATCTGGATTGAGCGGTGGTTTGTCCGTGATCATAAAAAAGGCGATTTATCCCAAATCGCCAAATTTATCAATGTATCAAGCGCATAACTTTTATCAGCAAAAGTTACTTTAAATAGTAGCAACAGTTTTATATTAAAAAATGTGACATATTGTCGCACCTTGTCTTTGGTGAACTGTTACCATTATCGAAAAATAACGATTAATCAACCCATACGCACTGATCATGCTTAAACAGCGCTCCTCGCGCAAACCGGAAATGACTGCCAGGGAAAACCTGAAATGGTTGTTTATTTTGCGTAACCTGATGCTTTCCGGAGAAGCCTTCATCATTTTGTTATCGACTTATGGTTTGGGTATCGCTTTGCCGGAAGAGCCACTTTGGTTGATCATCACAGCAATTGCCGCAGTCAACCTGTATACCTGGCTGCGTTTGCAAAACAATGCCCCGATTACCGAACTGGAATTGTTTTCTCAATTGGCACTGGATGTTTTTGCCATTGCTTCGTTCCTTTATCTGACTGGTGGGGCGACTAATCCCATCATCTGGATTTTTTTGCTGCCACTCATTTTGACCGCCATTATCCTGCCTCAGGAATATACCTGGTATATGGTGATTTTGACAACGACTTTATATACTCTTCTGATTGCCTATCACCGGCCATTACCTGCGATAGAGCCATTATTCGTGCCGCCTGAAGGCGTGTTGCATCATGTCAGCAGCAATGATCAGAAATTCAACCTGCATATTTTCGGAATGTGGTGTGGTTTTGTGTTGAGCGCGATTCTGGTGGCTTATTTTGTTGTCGAACAGGCAAAGGCCATACGCGAGGGCGAACGCAAATTGTCAAAAGCACGGGAGGAGCAGCTACGTAACGAGCGCGTTATTGCCTTGGGAACATTGGCGGCCAGTGCCGCCCACGATATGGGCACGCCATTGGCGACGATTGCGATTCTGGCGCATGATGCCTTACACAGTTATCCCGAGCACAGGCTACCCGATTTGCATAAAAAACTGTTGATTATGGAAAAACAGATTAATCGCTGTAAACAGGCTTTGTCGGTGATGTCGGCTTCGGCCGGTGAATTGCGTGCTGAATCGGGTCAGGTCATGGGATTGATTGAGTACATCGATGAGGTATTGAATCAGTGGCGAACCCAGAAGCCGGAAACCAAACTGAATCTTTTCGTCAATCCCGGTGGCCCTGGGGGGGCGAAAATCGTCGCGGACAGAACCTTGACATTGGGCTTGATCAATATTTTAAATAATGCGGCAGAGGCCTCACCAAAACGGCGTGGGGTTGATTTTCATTTGAACTGGGATGAGAATAAAGCGTATATTCAGGTACGCGATTATGGTTCCGGGATAAGTCCCGAGATTGCCGCCCTGGCGGGAAAGGAACCGGTTTCTACCAAGGAAAGCGGCCTGGGCGTGGGTTTGTTTTTAGCTTTTTCAACGGTTCAGCGTTTGGGCGGTAAAATCAGTATTTACAATAAGGATGATGGCGGTGCTTGTACGGATATCAGCCTGCCTTTATTAAAAAACGGGTATCATGATGAACAACCAGGAAATTGAAAAACCCCGCTTATTAATTGTCGATGATGATGAAACCTATTGTTCGGTACTACAACAGGCGTTGGAAAAACGGGGTTTTGAAACCTATATTGCTTATAACATTGAAAATGGCATGAAGCTGGCCGAGCAGATTACACCGGAATATGCGGTGATTGATTTACGCATCGGTTATGAGTCGGGGCTGGAAATGGTTGAAAAACTGATTTCCCTGGACAGCAATACGCAGATTGTTATCTTGACCGGATTTGCCAGTATTGCCACCGCAGTTGAAGCCATCAAGCTGGGGGCGATACATTATTTGACCAAACCGGCCAATGCCGACGAAATTGTTCATGCCCTGCAGAAAAATACCGGTGATGCCTCGGTTGCCATCAATGAAAACCCGTTATCGGTCAAACGCCTGGAATGGGAACATTTACAAAAGGTGCTGATGCAGCACGATGGCAATATATCGGCGGCGGCGCGGGCATTGAACATGCACCGCAGAACCCTGCAAAGAAAACTGGATAAACGGCCGGTACGGGAATAAGGAAGTGTCTGGAACACTCCTGTTGAGGCTGGTACTCTGTCCAGGTTGTTTTAACGGGTAACCACTTGGTGTAGGTTCGAATTTATTCGAATCGTGCGAATGAATTTGCACCTACGACATCTTGTTTCAGATGGTTGGGTTATCGGCTCAAGTCCTGTGGTCAGTTACATGGAATTAACCTGATTATTGCAATGACACTTGGCTTTGTTGCATAAAAAATTGACAGCGTGATTTCTGAGTGTATTACCTATTA
>CAZDXJ010000008.1:0-55035 GCA_964509475.1 uncultured Methylococcaceae bacterium
CAGCGCCGGTAACTGGCTTTCGGGTAGCTTGCGGAGATCGGGCGGGGTGTCGATACCACTGAGTAGTGGATAGTTATAATAATTATTCATGAATTAATACAGTGGTTCACGGTAGAACATTAAAATGAGGCCGATTTGAAAAAGGGCGAAAACCGAAATGAAACCGGCAATACTGCTGCCGGGTTTGTCCAGTTTCAGTTCCAGCCAGCGTCCACAAGCCAGAATCAGGGCGAAAACGCCCATCAGGGTATGACCCACCTGGATCAAGAACGCGGTTTTTGCCTGAAAGCCGACATGTGAGTGAGTGAGCAGCATGAGGCCACCAAATGCGGCCAAAAAGGGAAAAATATAATCCAGGCGAGTATTTTGATCGGGATGGGTTCGTGCCCGCATTTCGATGGCACCGAGTACAAACACCAATAACGTGGCAATACGGTGTTGCAGCACTTCACCATTGGTAAAGGTGCTTTCCCAAAAGCCAATCGGTCCCAGAGGCCAGGTTTCCGCATCGCTGCGAAAAAACAGAAAAACGCCTAACAATATAAAACCTACCGGCCAGTTACGCGCACCGGGTAAATCCTTGTCATAGGACAGCATGGCGAAAATACTCATCACCACCAAAAACAGACCGGAAACATTATGGTTATAATCCGACCAGGCGGTCGCCGCTTCCGAAGGAACCTGGCCTACAATGGCAACACGGCCGGCTTCTCCGGCAAGCAGGGCTTCATGGGATGGTGAGCTGATTCGGGGCCAGCGCGGACTGAAGGTATTCAATACTTCCTGCCAGGATGCGGTCAGATTGGGAATATCAATCGCAGGAGGCTGTGAAGCCAAACTGGCGGCCGTGAACAATAAGGTAACCAAGACAAAGGTTTCGGCTTCCACATAATAAGGCACCCGGTGATTCAGCGCGTAATTACGACCGGTTCGTTGAAACGCAATGACCGCATTGCGATTTAATACGGCGAAACCGAGGGCAATGACAAGCAACATCATTTTGACGACCAGCAAATTACCGTATCCGGTGCCAATAAAACCATTCCAGGTATTGATATATTCCAGTGCCATCGGTAATCCGGTAAGCAGCAAGGCTCCAACCGATAGCAGGCCTAATGTGGAAAACCGGCTCAGAAGTGATGGCCATAAGGCCGGGTTGATACATCCCTTTTGGCGTAGCAGCCATAAATTGACCAATTGCAATATGCCACCGACCCAGGCAGCAGCGGCAATTTGATGCAGTACGGTCAGGCTCATCAAATAAATTTTGTCTTCAAAACGTCCGGCGGCATGTACCAGGCCGGCACCAGCAATGATAACCGGTAATGTCAACAGGCCGGTGGTACGCCAGCTTTGTTTGGAGAAAGGTTTTTTGGCCAGAAAAAAGTAAGCGTAAACAGCCAGAATGAGTGTAAAAAAAGCACGCCACAGGCCGGCCTGGAATTGAATGGTGTGCGCGAATGCCGGAAAGGGCCACATATTCAACGTGGCCGCCATGAGCCAGACTTTCAGAATGATTTTGCTCAGTTGCGTGATCACCAATGCGGAAGCGCCGATATAAACCAACCGGACTGTACTTTGCAACAAACCCTGGTAATGACCTTGCTCTTTTTCCCAGGGACGCAAAAGCGTCAGTCCCCACAAAATACTGCCCAGGGTCAGGGAAAAGACGGTCAAATCGATACCGCCAATCAGCGAGTCCAGGAAATCCGCTATACCTTCCATTTTTAAAAACCTTATTCAGTGACGAAAAAATGTACAATATCTTCGGTCAGATGCCCGTCAGCGGCAAATACTTTAAAACGCAACGCATATTCTCCTGTTGGCAAGGCCGGTATATTGATCAAAATTTGCCCGGGTTTTGAACCCACCGTGGTTTGCAATAGTTCTTGTTTGTCGCCAGCCCGAACCAGAAAAACCTGGGACAGGGCTAATTCGATATGTGAATTGAAGCGGATGGATACCTGTGTGGATTGATTGGGCGCTATCGGTTTTATCTCGATGGAGGATTGGGTAATGACAGCGTGAGCGCCGGCCAGACCCGTATAGCCGGATATCAAAACAAACAGTTGTAAGAGAATTATTCTTTTCATTACTCCTTTCCTCCGTTATTTATTTTTCTTCGCTTTTATTGCATGTGAAGCCAGGTTTTTGCCCAAATCCCAGATAGCGCCCGGAATTTGGTGACAATCGGCGATGGTCTTGTCAAAAGCGTCAATGATCCAATCCCGATCCGAGGGCTTCAGATTCAATGGCGGCAATAATTTGACAACGTTCATGCCGTGGCCGGCAACCTGACTGAGAATACGATGTTCCTTGAACAAGGGTATTGTGACCATCTGACAAAACAAGCCCTTGTTGGCGGTTTCCAGCATACCCCAGGCGGTTTTAAGTTTCAGGGATTTGGGAGAACCGAATTCAACCGCAATCATCAATCCCTTGCCACGTACTTCCTTGAGAAATTCATAACGCTCAATCATGGCTTGCAAGCTGGTTATAATATCAGCACCAATACGGGCACTGTTGTCAACCAGCTTTTCATCTTCAATAACCTGTAAAGTTGCAAGACCTGCGGCCATAGCCATATTGTTTTTGGAAAAGGTTGAACCGTGTACGACAGCCCGATCCATACGATTGAACACACTGTCCATGATTTGCTGGGTCATGGCCACGGCACCAACCGGAATAAAACCACCGGACAAGGCTTTGGCCATCAGAATCATATCCGGTTGTACGTTCCAGTGATCGATGGCCCAGAATTTTCCGGTACGACCAATGCCGGTCTGTATTTCATCGGCGACAAACAAAGTTCCGTATTTTTTGCACAACCGTTGCGCTTCTGGAAGATATTGTTCATCCGGCACATTGACGCCCTTGCCTTGAATGGGTTCAACAATAAAAGCCGCTATGTCTTTATTGCTTAAGGCTTTTTCCAGTGCTTCCAAATCATTGAAGGGAATCGCCGAACAGCCTGGCAATAACGGCCCAAAACCTTCACGAAAAATATCTTCGCCATTTAACGATAGGGCACCTAGGGTCAATCCGTGAAAACTGTGTTCACAATGCAGAATCTTTTCCCGTTTGGTTGTGTAACGGGCAAACTTGATTCCGGCTTCAACCGCTTCCGCGCCCGAGTTGGCGAAGAACATCCGGTTCAGGTTGTCCGAAGTGGTTTTAAGTATTTTTTCCGCCAGTAAACCGCTCAGCAAGGAAACATCCATTTGCACCAGATTGGGCAACTGCAAGGTCAGGGTTTCGTGCAGAGCACTGACTACAACCGGGTGATTACGGCCAATCGCAAAAACACCAAAACCACTCAATAAATCCAGATATTGCTGATCATCCTGATCATACAGGTATTGTCCAACCGCTTTTTTATAATTACGGTCGTAACCGATAGTTTGCAGAACCCGGACCATTTGATTGTTCAGGTAGTGTTCATGCAAGGCAAATTTATCGTTACGGCGCTCGGATAAAAGTTCGGCGATGCTGAAAGACATGATACTCCTCGTGTTCAAACTGGATTAATAATGGGTATGCTTGTTACTGAATGCCGGCAGCACAATCAGTGTGCATAGTAAGGTGAATGATATACCAATTGCCAGCAACAAGCCCATACTGGCAATACCGGCATGAGGAATGAAAGCCAGACTGGTAAAACTGAACAAAGTGGTCAGCGAGCTGAAGAAAACGCCCCGCGCGGTACTTGTTTGCAATATCCGTTCATTGTCCTGTAAACCGACATGCAGCCGGTGCATGATATGTATGCCACTATCCACGCCCATGCCCATCAATAATGGAATCGCGATGCTGTTGGCAAAATTGAATGGATTATCCAGTAATACATTCAGCGCACCGGTCAATACCGTTGCCAGCAACAAAGGCCCGATAACCAACAAGGTATTGCGGAAACTTCTGAGAATAACGAGTAAAATCAAAAAAATAACCAGCAGGGCACTGATAAACGCCTGTATGAAGGCTTCGGCAACCGCTTGCCCCGAAGCGATGTCAATAACCGGATAACCGGTTATACTGGAATCGATACTTTGCACATCATGAACAAAGGTTTTCAGATTATCGGTTTGATTCAAATCGTATTGCGGCAGGATCATGATTTTATAGATGCCTTGTGCACTTTGCCATTGCCGGCGAATATTATCCGGTAGATCGGCAAGCATGAAAGCATAAGCAGTCAAACCCCTATTCAGCTGCTGCATGGTAAACGGCAACAGGCCCAGAATGCTGTTGTCCAGTTGTTGATAAAGGCCGACTTGTCCGAGATTATCGGCGACGTGCAATAAGGCCTGAATATCCCGTTGCAGGCGCCACAATAATTCAGCCGGTATTTTATGACTCTGGTTTTGTTCGGCCCAATTGAGATCGTTTTGCAACTTTAACAAAGCGGCACGGGTGTCTTTGTGCTGTAAAGGCTGCTCAAACTGTTCCAGATCAGAACCCAGTAACAAACCGAGATCATCAATCATTGCCAGCTTTTCGGATTGATTGTCGGGAACCAGGGATTGCAAGGTCATAACCTGACTGACACTTTCCAGTTGTTGGAACTGTTTTGCCAATGTTTCCGCCTGTTCCAGATCAGGACTCAATGCAAACAGGGCAAAAGGGGAGTCTTGTTTCGAGTTCAGTAATTCCCGGAATGCAATAACCGATTCACTGTTCGGGTTGCGCAGGTTGACTGGATTGGAATCAAAACTCAATTGAGTAAACATAATTGTGGCGCCAATAGCGGACAGCAAGGCAAGAATACGAATGGATTTCTTGTGCCGGAATGGAAAGCTGTAAAGCGCTTGCGGGATGATTGTGAACTTAGGTGGCTGGGCGTAATGCAGGGGCAGGATTTTCAACAGAATTGGCAACACGATGATCGATATGAAAAAACCGATGAACATGCCGCCACCCGAAATAATGCCGAGTTCTGAAACGCCTGCGTAATGCGTCGGAATAAAGGCAAAGAAACCGATGGATGTGGTCAATGCACACAAGAATAATGAGAAACCCAAATCCTTTACCGTGTATTCAATCGCATGCATTGTGCTGATATGGTGTTCACGGCATTCACGATAACGCAAACAAAGGTGTAATGAAAAATCAACCCCCAGGCCAATATATAACACGGCGAAAGCGACTGAAAGCACGTTCAGATGGCCGACAGACAAGGTTGCAAACCCGGCTGTCAGGCACAATCCCATCACCAGGGCAACCAGGGTAATCAACATGAGTTTGAAAGAACGCAAGCCTACCCATAAGGTACAACAAACCAAAAACAAGGACGCCAGTCCGGCAATGGCCATGTCATCACCAAGACTTTCCAGTTCATCATGTTCCATGGCCGGTCCCCCGGTAATGCGGATACGTGTCGAGGGATACAGGGCGCTGATTTTTTGCGCGGACTGGCGGGCGTAACGCATCGCTGCCTCGCTGGGTAATAAGTCCTTGAAATCAAAAATGGGCTTGGCAATGACAATACGCCGTTTGGGGGTTTCATCGACCGAAGTTGAGATTGACAGCAGTTCCTGCCAGGATAGAAAAAAGGTTTTTTTGGCGGCGACGGCTATCAATGCCTGATCGATTTTTTCAAATAACGGCGTCAAATCCATCGGCAAATCCTGTTGCTCATCACGCAAGGCTTGGCCCAGAATATCGAACAGCCCGGGTAAATGGTAATTTTTTGCCAAATGGCCAATGAAGGGTTGGGCCTCGCTCAGTCTATTGGATAACTGTTCCAGTTCATCCAGACTCAGATAAAGAAAAGCCTGTTGATTGAAAAACTTATTGTCATTGCTGATTTGACTGGAACTGAACAGCGTCTTTTTCTGATTGAGTAAATCACGCAGCTGTCTTGCGGCCAGGGTTGCCTGTTCTGCTGTTGCCGATTCCACCAAAATCAACAGGCAATCCGTTTCTTCGGGAAAACTTTGATCAAAAAGTTTGCGGTTTTTTTGAAAAGGCAGATCCTCGGACAGAAAACTGGATGTATCCATGTCAAAGCCTAAATGATTCAGGCTGAAATACAAACTGAGCAGACTTAACGAAACCATCAGGCATAACAACAGGCGGGGAAAGCGTAATACGCTTTTACCCCACCAGCAAAAAAATCTATCCGCAGCCGGGGAAGATGTATCTGTCATTAGAAACTAATATGTTTGTAAAGGAAATTGATTGCCAGGCATCAGAGCTTCAAATTGCCGGGCAAGCACTTTTAGCGTTTTTATCGCGGCGCTGAAATACAAACCCATTCGGATAAGATCGGGGATTTGTCCAGGATGAGTCAATACATGCATCAACAACCTGGGTTTTTCGATATAACCCGCATCGTTCATGGCTTGTTTTATCGCAGCGGGTAAATCCATATTCGCCGGGTCGGCAATTGCCCGAATAACCAGGCAAGGGCGTTGATATTCCGCCGCTGTTTGGGCGACAGCCACACTTTCCATATCCAGGGCATGAGCCTGTGTTTGCCGGTACAAACGTTGTTTCATCCTGCTGCTGTCAACAAGGTGACGACTTTCCAGCAAGGTTGTATCGGGCAACGCCAAATATTTAGCCAGGTGTTGCCGCCACGGTGATTGCAAGCTTAGCTGTTGCCCGTTTTCGCCAATCAGCGAAACCGGTAATATCAGATCGCCAGGAGCCAGAGATGGGTTCAGCGCCGCTGCGCACCCCCAACTGATAATGCGTTCAGCACCCTTTTCAACAAGCCGCTGAACGGCATTGGCAGCATTTTGTGGTCCCGTACCCGCATGCGCGACAATGATCTTTTTACCGATAAACACACAACAACCCCGAGCAATCTTTTGCCGGCTCAAGGGTTTGATTTCCTCCGGTAAGGCGACAACAATCCCGGTTATCACGGTGTAGCAAGTTCATTGCGGTAACGAGCCAATGCCCATAGAGGGAAAAACTTGTCGTAGCCGTGGTATTTCAAATAAAACACTTTGGGAAAGCCAGGTGCTGTAAAACAAGGATCATCCCATAAACCCTCTGTTTTTTGTTGATCCAGTAAATAGTAAATGCCGGCTTCCACTTCCGGACTCTGTGCTTGTCCGGCTGCCATCAAGCCCAACAAGGCCCAGGCCGTTTGGAATGCCGTACCGGTGTGAAACCGGCCGTGCAATTTGTCGTCATGGTAACTTAAATTGTCTTCTCCCCAGCTGCCATCTTCGCGTTGTATGCTTTTCAACCAGGTTACAGCCTTGCCGTACATCGGATCATCTTTCGGAATATCGGTTTGTTCCAACGCCAGTAATACCGACCAGGTGCCGTAGATGTAATTGGTTCCCCAACGACCAAACCATGAACCGTCCATTTCCTGTTCATTTCGAATGTATTCAAGGGTTCGTTGCAATACCGGCCGGTATCGAGGTTCGGTTTTGGCCAGTTTGGCCAGTAACATGGCACAACGAGCACTGACATCGGCGGTGGGCGGGTCAAGCAAGGCGCCGTGATCAGCAAAAGGAATTTCATTAAGATAATATTTGGTGTTATCGGCATCGAAGGCACCGAATCCACCGTTCTTGGACTGCATGCCAACGATCCAGTCGGCGGCGCGATGAATGGCCCCGGAAAGGTTCGGGTCATTGGCCTGCGCCATGGCAAATGCAACAACGGCTGTATCATCGACATCCGGGTAAAAGGAATTTTCGAACTGAAACGCCCAGCCGCCGCCCCGTACATTGGGTCGGTTAATACGCCAATCTCCCGGTGCATCACCGGATAGTTGTTTGCTTTTTAGCCAGGTATAGGCTTTTTCCATACTGGCTTTGGTTTCCAGTTTGTCCGCTTCCTGCAAAGCCAATGCAGCCAAAGCGGTATCCCAGACCGGTGAAAGGCAGGGTTGACAATAGGCCTCACGGCCCCGGATAACCAATAATTTCTGTAAGGCTTTACGGGCTGTAACCACTTGCGGGTCATCTTTTGGCATACCGAGTAACAGCATGGCCTCATAAGCGTTGACCATGGCCGGAAAAATACCGCCAAGTCCATCTTCGCCATTCAGGCGTTCCATGAACCAGTCTTTGGCCTTGGTTATTGCCCGTTGCCGCATTTTGTTCGGAATCAAGGGTTCGGTAACACGGCCAAGCCTGTCCAAAACCAGAAAAAACTTGTTTAGCAGGGTGCGCTCTGGAAAATAGTGTTGTTCTTCATCCGGTGGCGTGACAAACAGTTCTTGTATACCAATAGCCTGTGGGTTTTTTGCAGTCGCTTTCAATGTACATAAAATGAACAAAGGTACCATAACGGTACGCGACCAGTAGGATACCTTGTCAATATGAAAGGGAAACCAGCGCGGCAATAACATGATTTCAACCGGAATATAGGGTACGCCGCGCCAGGGAATTTGTTGAAACATGGCCAGGGCGATGCGGGTAAACACATTGGCTCTGGCGGCGCCGCCTTGATCGAGAATATAGTTCCGCAGACGCTGCATATGGGGAGCATCTATCGAATCGCCGGCCAGTTTCAAGGCATAATAAACTTTTACACTGCAACTGATATCACCCGGGCCACCGGTAAACAGCGGATAACTGCCGTCGGCCGACTGCCGGGCGCGTAAATAATGCGCGATTTTATTTTGTAAAAGCTCATCAATATCGCCCAGATAATGCATCATCATGATGTATTCAGCCGGGATTGTACAATCGGCTTCCAATTCAAAAACCCAGTAGCCTTGTTCCGCTTGCAAATCCAGAAGCTTTTGCTGCGCTTTACTTATCGCCAGATTCAGACGCTCATGGCAAGATAAAGCCTCATAAGCGATCTCCTGGGCGGCGCCATAATTCATTTGGTTAAAAGATTCAGTAAACATAATACTTCCTTAACTTTAAGCTTTTGTTGGGTTAGCAGTATATGTCCAGTTCGGTGTCTGTAATCCGCGACTCGCCATATTAAATAGTAATGACAACAGAAAATTACTGCGGCCGGTTAAACGAGTGGCAATGATCGTGGCTTTAACGCTGTTACGGGTAATTTTTACCTGGCTGCCCTTTTTGAAATCGATATTTTGTTTTATTTTCTTCAAGGTCAATATCGCCATACCCAGCGCCCAAAGGCAAAAATTACGGATTCCGGTTTCATGAGACGGAATCCGCCGGGTAAAGCGCAAGGCATTTTGTAAATGGCCATGGGCAATACTGATAAGATGGGTCAACCCTTGCTGAAAATGCACATCATTGCTTCCCTGCGCCAGTTTTTTCAATTCAAAGCCGGTTTCACTGAAAATGTCTTGAGGTAGCCAGCATACGCCGCGTTCTGCGTCATCCCAGATATCCTTGAGGATATTGGTCATTTGCAATCCCTGACCAAAAGAAACAGCAAGTTTCAATAATTCGTTACGATGTTTGGCGATTTCCGGTGAATAATGGCAAAACAGTTTGGTTAACATTTCACCGACACAACCGGCGACATAATAGCAGTACCTGTCCATATCCTGCATTGTAACCAGACCATCATGCAGGTTCTGGGCCTGGTAAACGGGCATACCTTGGGCCATGGTATCCACACATTCAGCCAGCACTTCGATTTGTCCGGCTTCCAGGCGATGGGTAATTTCAATGACCCTGGGGATTAGATGAATCAGGCTGTGTTCGGCGGGAATGGTGTTTTTCGAGAGCAAGGGCGCCAATTCAGAGGCGAAACGCGAAGCATTTTGTCCGGTTTTGACAACATCTATAAAAGAAAGACAAAAATATCTTTTCTGATCGGGAGAAAGTGAGATTTCATCTTCGATGGTATCGACGATGCGGCACAATAAGTAAGCGTTGGCGACGGCGCCATGCAGTTTTTCCGGCAATTGCGGGATGGTCAAGGCAAACGTTCTCGATACCCCTTCCAGCAAAACAGCTTGTAAAACATCGTTATCCAGTTTTTGCAAAGTATCAGGATTATCGATGGAAATTTGAGACCTGTTCATGGTTATTGAGTGTGCGTCAGCTCGACAAATTGCAAGGGTTGTTCTATGGATATAAATACCAAATTCCTGAATAATTATAGGTGGTTTGTTGGTGTATTGCAAAATAATGTTGTTTTTATGCGAAATTTAAACTGGAGTTCTCCTATAAAATGGAGTATTCTATTTTATTATAAGGCAATCTATTGTTATATTTGAGCTGTCAACGGGTTCGGAGAAGTGGCGTTTTCGGGTTTGTTGTTTATTTA
This sequence comes from uncultured Methylococcaceae bacterium, assembly GCA_964509475.1. Taxonomy (GTDB): domain Bacteria; phylum Pseudomonadota; class Gammaproteobacteria; order Methylococcales; family Methylomonadaceae; genus CAZDXJ01. The sequence goes on from CAZDXJ010000008.1 coordinate 10,174, forward strand.
CAACGCAAGTATCAAAGTATTGCGTTTGTACGGCTTGTTTAAATCAGAAAAAGATAGCCTGCCAAACAATTTCGTGGTTTTTTTGAGGATGTGTTCATGAGTGTCCCTTTGCTGCAACAATTTACAGTAGCTAAATATCTGATTAAACAAAAACTGAAAGGCGTTGAAAAATATCCTTTGGTTCTGATGCTGGAGCCGCTCTATCGCTGTAACCTGGCTTGTGCCGGATGTGGAAAGATCGACCACCCCGATGAAATCCTGAATCGCCGCCTCTCGGTCGCCGAATGCCTGCAAGCGGTTGATGAGTGTGATGTGCCAATCGTCTCGATTCCAGGTGGTGAACCGTTACTCCATAAACAAATGCCGGAAATTGTAAAAGGCATCATCGCCAGGAAAAAATTCGTTTATTTATGTACCAATGCCTTGCTGTTGAAAAAACGGATTGATGACTATCAACCTTCTCCTTATCTGACCTTTTCGATACATCTGGATGGCAATCGGGAGCGCCACGATGCCTCGGTTTGTCAGGAAGGCGTTTTTGACCGCGCCGTGGAAGCCATTAAATTGGCCTTGGGCAAAGGCTTCCGGGTTAATGTAAACTGCACCCTATTTCAAGGCGAGAAGGCCCAGGAAGTCGCTGATTTTCTTGATTATGCAATGGCGCTGGGCATTGAAGGCGTCACCATTTCGCCGGGTTTCAGTTACGAAAAAGCGCCACAACAGGATATTTTTATTAAAAGCAAGGATACCAAGGAATTATTCCGGGGTATTTTTAAAATTGGCAAAAAACGTAAATGGCGCTTGAACCATTCCTCCTTGTATCTGGATTTTCTGGCCGGTAATCAAAGTTATCAATGCACGCCCTGGGGTAATGTGACCCGCAGCGTTTTTGGCTGGCAAAAACCCTGTTATTTATTGGATGACGAAGGTTATGCCGACAGTTTGCAGGAAATGATGGAGACAACACCTTGGAAAAAATATGGCCGTTCAAATAACCCGAAATGTGCGAGTTGTATGGCACATTGTGGCTATGAGGCGAGTGCTGTTGAAGATATGCTGAAAAACCCTCTCAAAGGTTTGCTGGTTTCCTTGCGCGGCCCGAAAACAACAGGCGACATGGTACCCGAAGCCACACCCAATTACCCGGTTGACGAAACACCGGCATTGCAGGATATACCCGTTAGGGTTGAATCCTGAGACAATATGTACGATTATGCCTTGTTGTTATCGGCTGGTGCGGCCCTGATTTGGGGTGTTACACTTTGTTTGCCCGGGTTGGCGTGGACAACCCGGGAAGTTCTGGAAGCCGATCAGAATGAGCAAATATTGGATTTAAGCGATATCAGCGTTATCATTCCAGCCCGGAACGAAGCCGAAGTCATTGAAAAAACCTTGCTGGCCTTGGTAAGACAAGGGTCAGGATTGAATATTATTCTGGTCGATGATGAGTCCACCGACACTACCGTGGATAAGGCCAGGGCCTTGCAGATCGATAATTTGCAAATCATCCGTGGCAAGCCATTGCCTGCCGGCTGGACAGGCAAGTTGTGGGCGCAGCAACAAGGTTTGCAAGCCGTGCAAACTGCCAATACCTTGCTTCTGGATGCCGATATCGAATTGTTGCCGGGTATTGTAAAAAGTCTTAAATTAAAACAGCAAACAGAAGATTTGCATCTGGTTTCCTTAATGGCGCGGCTGCGCTTTGTCTCGTTTTGGGAAAAGTTGTTAATGCCGGCCTTTATTCATTTTTTTAAAATGCTGTATCCTTTCTCGCTGGCCAACCGACCCGCTTCCAAAGTCGCCGCTGCGGCCGGCGGCTGTATTCTGGTCAAAACCGAATGCCTGCATAAAATAAACGCCATGACATCGATTAAAGACGCACTTATCGACGATTGTACACTGGCAAAAAAAATAAAATCAGCCGGCTATAAAACCTGGATTGGTTTGACCCATGGTGTTATAAGCCAGCGCTCCTATATTACGCTACACGAAATATGGGATATGGTGGCACGCACGGCTTATAGTCAATTGCATTATTCATTATCATTGTTAGGAGTTTGTACAATACTCATGCTGATAATGTATATTTTTCCCGTTTTTGGCGTATTTTATTTTACAGGTATCACTCAGGGCTTGTGCTTTGTATCTGTTTTGATTATGTTGGGTATTTATATACCGACATTGAAATTTTATTCCCTGCCCAGGGGGTGGGCGTTTACAATGCCGTTTATTGCGGGACTTTATCTGTTAATGACCTGGACATCCGCTGTGCGTTATTGGCAAGGTGAGCGCTCACGCTGGAAAGATCGTATTTATCAAAGCGGCTGACTCCGCCTGGTATTTTTTTGCGTTTGTAACTTCATGACTCATTTTTAGGGTAAATGAATGTATTGGTTGACTAAAAAATTTGGTTTCGGTTTTATTCTGTTTATATTATTCTATCCAGCTTTTAGTTTTGCTGAAGGCGATGCGGCACTTTCAGCCCGGCAAGTGATTGAAAACTTCCAGGCAACACTGTTGGAAGTCATGAAGCAAGGAAAAAAACTCGGTTATCAGGGGCGATATGATAAATTATATGGGCCGGTTACCGAAAGTCATGATTTATCAAAGATCGCACGCATTGTTGTTGGCAAGGAATGGAAAAAACTAAACGATGAGCAAAAACAACAAATGGATGCTGTCTTTACCCACTTAAGTGTTGCTTCCTATGCTTATAATTTCAAGGATTATAACGGTGAATCCTTCAAATACGAGTCTGAAGAAAAAACGGCACGCGGCGGCATCATCGTCCGATCCTTATTTGTGATTCCGGATGACAAGGATGTAAAATTCGAATATATGTTGAAAAAGAGCCGCGGTTCCTGGCGGATTATCAATATTATCGCCAATGGCGTGAGTGACCTGGCCTTGAAACGTTCGGAATACAGCAGTGTGTTAAAACGTGAAGGCTTCGATGGTTTGATAGGCAAGTTAAAAGGCAAGATTGAAAGATATTCCAAACAATAAGCGGAACACGAATGATGTATAAACCAGACCAACAAAACAAGGTTCTTTATTTTTTGTTGGTCGTTTTTGTACTGCTCGGAGGTTGCAGCACTCAGCATGTTATAAACTACGAAACAGAAGTATCGAAACCCTCAGAGGATGAGGTGATCGGGCAAGCAGACGAGGAAAAAGACCCGCTGGAAGGCTTTAACCGGGCTATGTATCAATTTAACGACACTGTGGACACCCTGATCGCAGAACCGATAACAGTGGTTTATAAATGGATTTTCCCTCAGTTTGTACAAGATGGTGTTTCCAATTTCTATTCCAACCTGAACGGCTTCAATGTCTTGGTAAATGATTTTCTGCAAGGCAAATTCAGTCAAGGTCTTTCCGATACTGGTCGCTTGGTGTTAAACAGTACGGCAGGTTTGGCAGGTATTGTTGATGTCGCAAGCCACGTTGGCCTTGAGCAACACGATGAAGACTTTGAACAAACCCTGGCTGTTTGGGGGGTGCCTTCCGGTCCTTATCTGGTTTTACCTTTTGTCGGTCCGGCAACATTACGTGGCATCCCAGGGTTTGTTGTTGATGCAGCCGGCCATCCGGTCACTTATCTGCCCATTCCATTTGCTGCGGTTGGGGCACTGAATGCCCGTGCCAATGCGGAAGGGGCTTTGAAGTTTATTGATGAAGCGGCTCTGGATCCGTATGTTTTTACCCGCGAATCCTATTTGCAGTTTCGGGAACATCAAATCAAGGATGGTGAAAATGACACACCGGATGACTTGCTTGATTTCAATGAGGAGCTGTTTGAAGACGAGGCTTTTGAAGAGGAAGAAGCCGGCAGCGGCCAGGGTAGTGCTGAACATCCCGGGTTAGACGATGCCTTAACGACAGGCCATGCGCATGAATCAGCACCTGTTCAAACCGATAAGATCAAGCCGGATCAGGAGACAGCCGACAAGAGTGCGGCTGAAAAAGATATTTCAACACATCAGGCCGCTCATCCGGCAGATGGGAATTTTCAATAATGCAATAAAGAATGCACTTCATAAGAAGCCAGTTTTTGCCGGCCCTGCAAAAAATCCAGTTCCACGACAAAAGCAATGGCTTCGACCGTAGCGCCGAGTTTTTCAACGAGATCGCAGCTTGCTTTGGCGGTCCCGCCGGTTGCCAGTAAATCGTCGATTAGCAAAACCCGGTCATTTTTATCAAACGCATCGATATGCGCTTCCAGGGAAGCCGATCCATATTCCAGGTCGTAACATACGGTTTGCACATCATAGGGCAATTTCCCGGGTTTTCTGAGCGGAACGAAGCTGATCCCCAGTTCCCAGGCAACCAAAGAGCCAAAAATAAAACCACGCGCTTCCATGCCCGCCACCACATTGATATTGCGTCCCAAAAAGGGATGAATCAACTGATGCACAGCCAGACGTAACGTAGCTGGATCCTTGACCAATGGGGTGATGTCTTTGAAAATGATACCAGGTTTCGGGAAATCAGGAATATCACGGATTTTAGCTTTAAGTCTTTCCATAAGAAAAGTTATATTTCTATCAAGTTATGGCAATAAAGTAAGGATTTAATCACGAAAAACAGGAAAAAGCACGCAATTTTTAAGCCTATGCGTTTTGCAAAATATTGTCAGGATTATTAACTGATGTTACTGGGCAGCCCGATGGAATACGCGGCCATGCAACAATTCAGCGGTAAAAAATCTGAATTTCCGCACCTTTGGGGGGATATTCCGGCGCGGCCGTTCCTTGGGATTTCAAAGGAAGATAGGCAGGCGATTTTGGATATTGTCGAAGCGTATTTGTCCTGAATCGAATATAATGCGATTTAAGCGCCGTTTTTCACTCACCCGCTACATTATGGTACTCGTTTTTTATTTTCGCAATTTATTTTTGATGTTTCAGTTCCGGGCGGAAGTAGGGGCGTATTGCAATACGCCCGTACGCAATATGCCCGTACAGGTGTGCAAAAGCTGGCGATGGCTTGACAGAAACGGAATGGCGGCGGCTACCGGAAATTATTCGCAACCCGGATCAGATATTGTTTGATACCCGTATTGAGCCACTTTTCCAGAACACATGATGAATGATATTTTTTTGTTGAGTGCTATCATCACCGGATTTTTGTTTTGTACTGTTTTACTGTTGCAATATCTTGTATTGAGAAAACTAAACAGGCTTTCTACATCCAATGCGGAACAAATTCGTGCCGAGTTAATTGCTCTGCTAGAGAGCAATAACGACATTTTGAAAACGGGTTTGTTGGATTCACGCCGGGAATTGCGTGAAGTCAGCACCGAAAACAGACTGGAAATAAATGAGCTGTTCAGGGGGTTTCAAGAAACCTTGCAACAAAATGACAAGAACAACCGCCTGGAACTGAATACAGCATTGCAATCTTTTGAAAGAAAATTTTCTGAAGGGATCAAGGATTTCAACGAACAGCTAAGATTGCAATTTATGGATTTGAATAAACAACAAATGGAGGCGAACCAACGGGTTAAAACCAGTATCAACGAAATTCGGGAAAGCATTGAAAAGCAATTACAGACAATCCGGGAAGATAATAGCCGGCAATTGCATGAAATGCGCAGAACCGTTGATGAAAAACTCCATGATACTTTGGAAAAACGGTTGAGCGAATCCTTTAAATTGGTCAGTGAACGTCTGGAACAGGTTCATAAAGGTCTTGGGGAAATGCAGAATCTGGCGGTCGGGGTAGGGGACTTGAAAAAAGTATTATCGAACGTCAAGACTCGTGGTATCCTGGGCGAATACCAATTAGGTAATATTCTGGAACAGATTCTGTCTCCCGAGCAATTCGATATCAATGTTGCAACCAAAAAGGGGAGCCAGGCCAATGTTGAATACGCCATCAAATTGCCGGGCAAAATGGATGAAAAAACCGTATGGCTGCCGGTTGATTCCAAGTTTCCGCTGGACAGTTATCAAGCGTTATTGACCGCCTTGGAGGAAGGTGATGCAGACAATATCCAGGGCATGCAGAAACGGCTTTTAAAAACCGTGGAAAATTTTGCCAGAGATATCAGCACTAAATATATCGATCCACCCAATACCACCGATTTTGCAATCATGTTTCTGCCTATAGAAAGCTTATATGCCGAGATACTGCGCCATCCCAGTGTATTTGAAAAATTACAACGGACTTATCGGGTGACCATTACCGGACCGACAACCTTATCCGCGTTATTGAACAGTTTGCACATGGGCTTTAGAACTCTGGCCGTGCAAAAACGCAGCAGTGAAGTATGGCATGTGCTGGCCGAAGTGAAAACAGAGTTTGCCAAATACGGCATCCAACTGAGCAAGGTGCAAAAGCAATTGCGATCAGCCTCGGATTCCCTGGAAACCTTGCAAACAACCCGTACCAACGTAATGGAAAGGAAGTTACGTGATGTCGAGGCCCTGGAACTCGAAAATGCTGCCGATCCGGTTGTATTACTGGAGGACGATAAAAATTAAAGGTCTTTTTATCCAGACGCCGGGGGGTTATGGCGGCGCACAAAAAACCTTAATATATACCAAGCCGAACGCCTCCAAACGACCTATACCTTGGCATCACCCAATCTGCTTCTGGATTGCTGCCCTTTTTTCATGTATTAATTTTATGTGGATTTTTGGTATCTACTCACCCCCTCTGAAAAGCCGGTGCAGGTTGTTGATTTATCAGGCTTGCCCAGCCCTTCCACGGAAGAGCTGGGCTTGCATAACCTGGGATGTTATGCAGAACGACAGGGATGTATTCACGTGTCCTGATAAATCAATGACCTACGGCGGCTACAACACAACAGGGTGAGTAGTTGCGTTTTCATTTTCATTTCTCCGTGCTGGTATGCACCTATTGATAGTTTCACAAACAGGATATTGGATGGAGTTAACTCCAGGTCAAGAAGTTTATACTCCGCACGGTCACGGATGCGGAAAATGATTCGGCCATCGGAAACTGTCTGTCGCCAGGCAGGTGTGCTTGTTCCGGCCTACAGCATGACATGCAGGGTCAATCAAGCCCGGTACCTTTTTATGTTTTCAGGAAACCGGCTTTTAGACCACGGGAGCAAGAGGGAATTGGTCTCTATATTGGATGGTTTTGGAGCAGCACTGCTATTACGCGAAGCATAAGTTATGATTTTTTAGATGCTTTTTTGACTTATACAACAAAACCCGCACCTACCCCTCATAGCTAAATTCACTTAACTTAATGCCGTAAGGGATGTATTCACGCATCCTGATAAAGTCCTTTGTAACAAAGCACGCAGGTAATCCATTCGTTACGTTAGTGAATTTGTACAGGCTGTCGGCTTGAGGTTTGCCATCAACAGCTATCAAATGTGAGTCCGGCTGTTCAATAAAAACCCCGGTTGCAATGCGTAAGACCGATCGCTTCATATTGCGGGTGACAATTAAAAAACTTCCTTGTAAGGACGCAAATCCAGTTCATGGGTCCAGGCGCTTGGATGTTGGCAGTGCAGGGCCCAATAGGTTCTCGCAATCGCATCGAGCTGTAACAAACCGTCTTTATCTTTGCGGGCTACATAATCGGGAAACTGTTTTTTGGCACGTTCACCGTCAATCACGCCATCGATAATGGTATGCACGACATGGATGCCTTGAGGAGAAAATTCTCTTGCCAACCCTTGAGCGAGCGCTCTTAACCCCGATTTTGCGCTGGCAAATGCGGTAAACGGTGGTTTTGCCCGTATTGACGCGGTGGCACCGGTAAAAAACAAGGTGCCACGGCCATTTTCCAGCATCGCTTGAATGGCTTCCCTGGCGAATAAAAATGCACCGAGGCAATTTTGTTTCCATAAAATCGTAAAGATTTCAGCTTCTGTTTCCAATAAAGGTGCTGGAATATTGCTGTCTACATTGTAAACAGCAATATCGATGTTACGGGCGCCAAGCCGGGCGATTTCAAACAAGTGGGTGACATCATGCTCCTGGGTCGCATCGGCAACAACCGGGCTTACCTGGCCACCTTGCCGATGAATCGCATCGGCAACGCTTTGCAATTTGTCTTCACTGCGTCCAGCGACGAAAACGTGCAAACCTTTTGCAGCAAAATATCGGGCAAGTGTGGCACCGAGACCTTGCCGGGGACCGACTCCAATAATGACGGCGGAACTTTTTGTGTCCATTATCAAGCATTCCCTGTTCCTGTCGATTGACACACTTCGATGAGTTGGCCTGTTTTGACATCATAAATATAGCCATAAACAGGGATATGCTCAGGGACTAACGGATGGTTGCGAATACGCGCTACATCGTCCTGAACACTTTGTTCCTGATTTTTTATGGTTAGCCAGTCAATGTAATTTCCTTCCGTCGAACCTGGGCCTTCACAGCAATCATGCCAGCCCTTTTCATCAATAGACGCCGTTTTAAGGCTGCTGCTCAATAAATCGCGCATGATGTCATCGGTAAAGGTTTCCATACCACAGTCGGTATGATGGATCACAAACCATTCGCGGGTCCCGAGCAATTTGTAGGAAATTACCAGGGAACGTATCGCATCATCACTGGCACGACCTCCGGCATTACGGATAACATGCGCATCACCTTCACTGAGTCCGGCGTATTTGGCCGGATCAAGACGCGCATCCATGCAGGTTAGAATGGCAAATTGGCGTGCCGGTGGCATGACCAGATGGGCTTTATCAAAACTCGCCGCATATTCACGATTAGCGAGCAGAACTTCGTTTAAAATACTTTTCATTATGGATTCTCGTCGAGTGTGGCGTTTGATTGGCGTTATTGTTTTGTTTTCCCGAAAATAAGAGAAAAATTATTGGCCGGCATATTGACCCTTTCCAATAATTCCATACCATGATCCGCTGCGGCTTTTTTCAAATCGGCAACATCTTTTAACCCCCATTCCGGAACACCGGCACGGCTTAAAGTTTGATGGAATTCCTGATTGGATTCAGTGGTGAACGCGCCTTCGACCTGGAAAGGGCCATAAATGAGTAAAAAACCGTCGTCATTGAGTAAGTGCGATGCGCATTGCATCATACCGTCGGCAATGGAAATCGGAGCGACTTGAAAAATATTGATACAAAACATGGCCGCAAAAGAAGCTTTCTCACCCGCGTTAAACCAAGTCTCAGGTTGGGTTAAGTCCAGATGCACCGGATCGGCGATATTGTCATTGCCTTGGTCGCGGGTCAAGCTTTTGATGTTATCAAACACCTCTTCGTCTTTATCAGAAGGGTGAAAATGTAAATGATCAAAATGGGGGGCAAAATAATTGATGTGCATGCCACTGCCACTGGCAAGCTCTAATACACGTCCCGGATCGGTTGGTAATTTTTCTTTTAATACACCCAATATAGGTTCACGGTTTCTGCCACCCGCCCAAGCGACATATTCACTTAATGGATGGGGATCTAAAGGGGGTCGATCTTGATTCATTGTTAATACCTCATGGTTGTTGTTGCGTACAAAGTACTAAAAGCCAAAACCATGCCACCAAAAATAAATAATTTATTTGTTATTTTACAATTGCTTAGCGATCCACTTTTGCTTGTTTAAAGAAATTGTGTTTCAATTAGTGAAACTGTATTTCACTTTGGCGATATTTATGAACAACAACTCCTTGAACGATTTGACACCGGTTTTTTTTCTGCAAACTTTCATCCTTGAACTCATGCATGCCAGTGAGCAACAGGGACAAGAACATTGTGAGCAGCTGATCGAACATATTGCGCGCACGGCGGGTTGTTTTTTTGAAGAGACTTACCGGGATGAGAGTGGTAAAACCGGTTCATTGGACAGAGAAAGTTATATCCAACTTATTCTTGGCTTGAAAAACAATATTGGTGGCCGGTTTTCCCTGGCTTCCAGTACTCCGGATTGTATTACCGTGACCAACAGTTGTTGCCCTTTTGGCGACAGGGTGACCAATGTTCCTGAATTGTGCGGTATGACCTCCAGTGTTTTTGGGGGCATAGCGGCGCGTAATTTTGGCTATGCCAAGGTCGAAATAAAAAACAGTATTGCCCGGCGTGATAACCGCTGTGAAGTTTGCATTTATACCAACAGGAAAGCCGCGCTTGACAAGCCGGGCATCGAATATACCGATAACACGCCCATAGAAGAAAAAAAGGACATGGCCGAGCTGCATTCACGGATTGAAGAAAGTATGCAGACTATCTGGTGCAAACAAGTTAAACCGGCTTCGCGAAAATTTTTACCGCCAATGATTGTCGCAAAATCACCCACCATGCAAAAAGTATTGCAATCGATTGAAGTGATTGCACCAACCTTGGCAACGGTGTTGATCCAGGGGCAAACTGGAGTCGGCAAGGAATTGATCGCCAGGGCGATTCATGCCATGAGTGAGCGCTGTCACAAGCCCTTTATGGCCATAAACTGTGGTGCAATCCCGGAAAGTTTGATTGAAAGCGCTTTGTTTGGACATGAAAAAGGGGCTTTTACCGGCGCAATTGAAGTGCATCAAGGATATTTTGAACGTGCCGAAGGCGGCACCTTGTTTTTGGATGAGGTGGATTCGCTTTCTCCTGCGGCCCAAACCCGATTGTTACGGGTTATACAAGAAGGTGAACTGGAAAGGGTAGGGGGCAAGCAGACTTTGTCCGTGGATTTGAGAATCCTATCAGCGACCAATCAAAATCTGGAGCAAATCGTTGAACAAGGTCACTTTCGCAAAGATTTATATTACCGTATCAACGTGGTTCGTTTGTTTATTCCTCCGCTGGCTGAACGCCCGGAGGACTTGCCATTTCTGGTGCAATTGATATTGCAACGGCTGAATAAAAAATACAACAGGGAAGTGGAAACGGTCAGCCGCAAAGTGATGCAACAAATTCGCTCATATCATTGGCCAGGGAATGTACGTGAGCTGGAAAATACGCTGGAACGCAGTTTGTTGTTCAACAAAGGCAAAGAATTGACCCGGCTTGATCTGGATTGTCCGGATATTAGTAAAACAACCGGACACTGGCAGGACATTAAAGAAAATGCTTTGGCCAAAATTGAACAAGCCTTCCTGGAATCGGCATTGAAACAATACCAGGGCAATGTAAAAAAAGTGGCTGAAAGCATGAAGCTCACACCACGGGCGGTGTATGGCAAATTGAAAAAGTATCAAATCAATTTACCGGCTTATCGCGAAACAGCTTAACGATATTCTCATGCGTACTGGATATAGCCAATTGCCATGGGTCAAAAAATATAAGGGTTTGCCGCTTCAAACCCGTGTACCTTGGCTTTTGGATTAAATTTTGGCGGCAGCCAGGGTTTATTTTCATCACCGTTCAAATAACCCGCCAGCCATAACGCCTGACTACGAATTGGCATAATAAACGCGTAAAGCTTGCCATTCGGCAATTCAGCCACATCACCCAGAGCATATATGCGCTCATCATTGGTTTGCAAAAACGGGTTCACCTTGATGCCTCGCTGAGTGTGTAAACCTGTAGCAATGGCTAAATCAATACGTGGTTTGAAACCACAGGAGACAATGACAGCATCAAAAATATAACTTTCTGATTGATTTGCCACATTGACGCTTATTTTTCCGCCTTGTTTTTGTAAACCTTGCACATTCTGGTTCAGCAGTATTTTCAAGCCCGCTGAACGTAATACCTTCGCCAAAGTTTCTGAATCCTCCGCTACTAACTGACGTTCCATTAATCTATCCATAGCGTGAAAAATGGTTACATCATCTCCGGCAACAGCCAGATCAGAAGCGACTTCACAGCCAATCAATCCGCCTCCAATGATTGCCCAATTTGGAAGTTTTTGCTGCCGCAAAAGTTCATGCCGAATTCTGCGCAATAATTTCAAATCGGCGAGATTGTTCAGTAAAAAAAACAAGTCACGATAAGGCAGGAGAGGTGGTGGCACGAAGGCGGCTGAACCTTGCGCCAGTATCAATTTGTCATATGTCCATGTCTTTCCGTTATCAATCAACACCGATTGATGCTTGCGTTCGATAGCGGTGACCTCAACGCCACTGATGATCTCAATATTATTTTTCTGAAGCTGTGAAAATGTCTTGAGAATAATCGTTTGCTCTATATTCTGTTTACTGAAGCCATGAGAAAGAATGGGCCTGGAATAATAACCTTCGGTTTCTTTTGTTAAAAGTGTTACACGGCTGTCCGGTTGTAAGCTGCGTATTTTTTCGGCAAATGTAATACCTGCTATTCCTGAGCCAATAATGACGATGTGCATGATAAAAAGGTACTATCCCAGAAGTTATGTTCAGTGCATCGGTTCAAAAGCACTTTTTTCAGCACCACATTCCGGGCATACCCAGTATTCAGGAATATCTTCCCAACGTGTACCGGGCTCGATACCACTGTCAGGATCGCCTGCCGCCTCATCATAAATATGACCACATACGGAACATTGATATTTGTTGAATTCAGGCATATTTTTCTCTCGCTCGGACATATATTCGATTAACAGACTTGACTGTAACAGTTATTTGAGGATTCGTAAATTGAAAAAAGTGCTAGGCTGCTACGAACCGTGCTTTGGCGGCAATGTCCTGGCTGATAAATCAATGCGCTAAAAAAATAAGGGGTGAGTCGTTACCAAATTGTATCGACTCATCCCCTCTGAAAAGCCGGTGCAGGTTGTTGATTTATCAGGCTTGACCAGCTCTTCCGTGGAAGGGCTGGGCAAGCCTGACTTGTGATGTTATGCAGAACGGCAGCGATGTATGCACGTGTCCCGATAAATCAATGACCTACGCTGGCTACAACACAACCGGGTGAATCGCTACACCAAATTTAAATATTTTTGATAAAAAGTTGGTATCTATGACCAGCAGTTGTACAATTCTAACCCTTAACTGATTATTATTATCATAATATTGTTTATCCTAAGGTCCGAGCTTATGACTGAGAAAAACACAGGTAAATTTTTACTTCAACTCGAAGAATCTTTTGCCGACAAGAATCCCGTTTTGTTACAGACAGCAAAAGCATACCATGAGCTGGATCAGATATATTATGATTTGGGGTTTATTGACGCGGATGATTCTGTTGCCAGTAAAATTTCCTGGTGGCCGGTTATCACAATGATCGGATCACCAACATCCGGTAAAGCGGAATTTATCAATCAATATTTCAAAACCGGGGTGTTGCAAACGGGTTCTGCAGTTTCCAGCAACAAAATTTCGGTATTGTTTTATGGTGATAGCGATCAGGTAGTAACCTTGCCGGGTGCCGCCATTGATCGGGATTCACGGTTTCCCTTTTATCACTTCAGCGATAGACTCGATTTGATTGAAGAAGGTGAGGGCAGGCAAATCAACACTTACCTGGAGCTGAAAACCTGTAACAGTGCTGCTTTAAAGGGAAAACTTTTTATTTCGGCACCTGGTTTCCCGACCGATCCCTATGACAGGATTACACCTTTTTTTATGGATTATATTGTTCAGAAGTCGGATTTGGTATTGGTGTTTTTTGATGCCAATGATTCGGATTTCGAACCGATCAAATCTCCGTTACAGAAATTTATAACATCAGTAAATAATGATCAAAATACTGAAAAATTCATTTTTGTCATTAATCAAAGCTCTGAAACAGGCTTAGTCGATTTAGCCGAGTGGAAACAAAAACTGGCTGATCTTGGATTGGCATCCGGTCGTTTTTTCAGCCTCCAGAAAAATACAGAAAGCAAAATCAAACCTTCCAAAGAGAATCGTTTGTTTGCCCGGGTAACGGATTTTGGTCATCGTGAGCAATTTGACAATACCAGTTTCAAGGCCATAGAAAAGGTTTTGGAAGGTGTAACGATTGATAGCGCCTATCGCATTGTGGGTTCATTGGAAAACAGTATTCATGAACTGGATGAAGTTGCAATTCATGAAGTGCGTGAAGCAATAAAAACCTGGAAAAACCGATCCCATTTCACAATTACATTGTTATTGAGTTTTCTTGCCATCATGTTGGTGATGGCCGAGATTGAAACCGGTTTTCTGGCTGTATTTATCGATCCGGTTATCGGGCCGGCTTCACTTGCGATATTGATTGCCATATTGATTCCGGTACACATTTATTCAAGCAAGCAACATGCGAAATGGGTTTTCAGGGAGCTGGAAAGAAAACAAAAAGAACTCGGTTTGATAGAAAACCTCGCTGCAGTATTTGAACAAAATATAACCCTTTGGCGAATTTTGCTGCCAGTCAAAGAGCCTGCTGGTTGGAACAAGGAAATCAAGTTCAGATTGACCCGCTTATTGGATCGGTCTAAAGAATTAGTGCAAACCTTAAATGACAGTTTTAGCTCAATAGGTGCTAAAAGTTTGTTCTGACGTGAATTTCATTAGTCCGAAGTAAGGCGGTTAGATTTATCTATCAAAAAATCTGTGTGTGTAACTTCTACCCATGCTTTTGGGTTTGTTTTATGAATACATTCTCTATTTAACATAATATACATTATGCGAATATTGATCCGGTATTTCCAGAGGCTCAGACAATGGCAAGACGGTTCTTTGATCACCGTTTATTTTTGGCTGATGAACAGAAACAATGGCAAAATGAGTCAGACCAAGCTGCCAGATGAAATTAATCCATCACACTGAGCTTATCAATCACTTTTTTTACATCGTCAGCGACTTTGATAGGACCTTGTAGGCCTTTTAATATGGCTGGATCTCTGTCATAAATATCCGGTTTAAAAATCACCCGGCCTTGTTCATTAACGCTGGCGGTGGTATAGGTAATCAGCACGGGAATCTGTCGTTTGGTGAGAACTCGCTTGGTTTTTCCCGAAGCGATAATTTGTTGGATTTTGCCTGGATCAGACCAGTCTGGATCATCTTCCAGTAACAATTTTGCCAGCGTTAACGGGTTCTTGACGCGAATGCAACCGGCGCTGAATGTTCTGATGGTGCGATCAAACAGTTCCCTATGATTGGTATCATGTAAAAAAACGAAATGCGGATTGGGAAAAATAAATTTGACCTGGCCCAGCGGGTTGTTCTTACCTGCCGGTTGACGGATCATATAGGGAAAACCTTTGAGCGTTTGCCAATCGACAGTTTTTGGGTTGATCGGGTTTCCTTGCAGATCAAGCAATAAATAACCTTTTTTTGTCAGATAACCCGGGTCTTGCTTAAGTTTGGGCAGGATTTTTTCTTTCAGAATGGTTGGTGGTATGGTCCAGGTCGGGTTGAATTCCAGGTATTTTAAATATCCTTTAAATATCGGGGTTGCAGCATAAGCCTTACCAACGACAATTTTTTCCTGCCAGACTTTTTCCCCATGCTTCATTAGATAGGCATCAAAACCGGCGATATCGACCAGCAAAAAATCATCGGATATTTCGCGCATGGCCCAACGCAGCCGCTCAAGATTGACCCGAATTTGATTGATTCTGTCCTTGACTGGAACATTCATTGCGGCAATGGTTTTTTTTCCAATAATACCATCGGCATCAAGACTATAGCGCTTTTGAAAATCGCGTATGGATTGTTCCAAATCAATATCGTAGTATTCGGAATTTACGTTTTTCTGGTAATCACCCGTGATACGCAAACGCGCACGAATTTTGGGTATACCGATGTTTGTTTGTCCAGGTTTTATCGTCTGCTCGATTTGAAGGGTCGGCCAACCTCCCCTTTTTTCAATAGCCAGGAAATCAGCTAAAATTTTTCGTAATTTTGGATAATTATCATAATCAGGTCGTTCCGAGGCAATCAAGGCTTTGATTTGCCCCGATTTGAGGGCTTGAAACAAAGTCTGTGCCGGATCCTTGATGTCCAAACGTTTTGAATAATTCCAGCTTGGATCCAGCGATATCGGATCAACTTTTCCAAACCGTAGATGATAAGCCAGACGCAGCAGGCTTTCAGTCAACAGTAATTCCTGGGTTACCCGATCGCCGGCACCTAATCTATCCAAATCAGTTTGCTTCCGCTCTGGATATAAAGCATCAATCAAATAATCCGTTTTATTCAGACCGTCAAGTTCACTCGCATTGATTTCATGCAATAAATCCGCAACAGCATCCGGTTGCCAGATGGGTTGATAATGATTGAGCGCGTAAATTTTCCGGATAATTTTTGTGCCCAGCAACACATGCTCCTGAATATGGAGAAAGCTGTTTTTTAAAGATTGTTCGGCAAGCCGGGTTTGCATGAGCTGCGCAAAAACGGCATCCGTCTCGCCGGCCAAGGCCCAGGTATAAAACAGCAGCCATACCGGCAACAGGAAAAAACGCCTATTTTCTGGAAAGATTAACAGGGAAATCCGGTGAATTGCCTGAATCACCAGGTACGAAACCTTCCGGTATCCAGATGCACAAAATCTGAATTTTTATAATAACCTACGCCGCCTTTCTGCATCGCAAGAGCGGCATTCCGTATTGCGGCGGTATCTACATCGGTGAGACGAATATCGATCGCCCTGCCCTGCATATGCAGGCTATGCTTGGCAACGCCGTGACTTTTACGGCGCAAGGCATCATTGGTTTTGGGCGAGCGGTAGCCGGAAATAACCTGAAAAACGCCACGGCTGGCCAGTTTGTTTTGTACATGAAAAAGCATATCCAGCAATTTTGGATCAATGGGAAATTGATCGCCGGTTCGAAAATCACGCAAAAAATAATTGATTTTATCCAGTGCGTTGCTGATGTATTGATTTCCGGCATAATAATCAATGCAAAGTTTATCGTTTGTATGCGTATGAAAAAAACGCAATGAACGTTTTTCCGCAACCGTTGCCAGACTTCGATAAGGCATTGTTCCCAACAAGACCCCCGGCACGGTCAAGGCCATGCCGTGTAACAAACGCCGCCGCTTTAAATCTATTTTCATGGTTTATACCGCCACACTTTTGTTGCCTGTTAACTCTAGGATAGGCAAATATCAGTAATAGTCAATGAAAAGTAAACAGGGAATAATAATTTGTCAATGACCAATCAGCAATCTTGCTTACCTTTACACCCCGAAGTTCAGCAATACATTCAGCCACATGGCGGACATAAAGTGGATAATTCGATTTGCCGCGAAAAGGTACCGGTGCCAGATAAGGCGAATCCGTTTCAATCAAAAACCGATCTTCCGGTATTCTTTTAGCGACTTCCTGGATATTTTTAGCATTGTTGAAGGTGACAATACCGGAAAAGGAAATATGAAAATTTAAATCCATGGCCCGTTTTGCCATATCCCAATCTTCGGTAAAACAATGAATAACGCCACCCACTTCGCCGGCATTTTCTTGTTCAAGAATTTTCAAGGTGTCTTCTTTTGCATTCCGGGAATGTACGATTAACGGTTTGTTGATCGCCCTTGCGGCCTGAATATGGGCTCTGAAACGTGCTTGCTGCCAATCCAGATCGCCTTCACTACGAAAATAATCCAACCCGGTTTCACCAATGCCGACAATATTGGCATCTTGACCCAGATGTATTAACTCGTCTACATCCGGCTCCTCAATATCTGTAACGTTTGGATGTACACCCACCGTTGCCGAGATACAGGAATAGTCTTTAATCAATTGACACATGGCCGGGTAGGATTGCAGATCAATACTGATACACAACATATGTTCAATCTGGTTGCGCACGGCGTCCTGCACAAATAAAGCGAAATTATCTTGGTAAGGTGTCAGATCGATACGATCCAGGTGACAATGCGAGTCAATGAACATCCGTTACATGGTATGGGTTGGCTTGTCGGCATTTAACGCGCCGGCCAGGTACATTTCGATTTTATCCCTTGTTGTGCCGCCATCTTGATCACTGAACTGAACGCCAATACCGGCGGCTTTATAATTGGCGGCGCCTTTTGGGGTTTTCCAGACAATATTACCGGCAATCGGGATGCGTTCGCTTTCTTCCATCAAATTGAGCAACATAAAAATTTCCTGCCCCATTTCATAATCCCGATGGGTCGGGATAAACAAACCACCGTTGCTCACAAAAGGCATATAAGCAGCGTAAAGGGCTTTTTTGTCTTTAATGGATAATGACAAAATACCTTGTCTTGGCGTTGGTTTATCCATGGTTTCAACCCCCGGAATTTGTACGTGACCAGTTAATCAGAATGTTTTCGAATAACAATTGCTTATTCAATTGGTTACTAAATTGACGTTGTGTCTGCAACAATAAATCATAAAAACAATATAACCTGCTCAAGTTTACTTGTTGAGTCAGTTGCTGTAATTGTTTTTGTAAATCTGGATTATAGCAAAAACTGCTCTCTTTTTGATAAGAAAAGCGTATCAAGTCAATAGTCCATGAACTTAACCAGAAAAAAAGCAGTTTTTCATCATATTGCTGCCAAGTCTCGGCAATACTTACAGGGTTTGCCTGTTTGCTGAATATATTCAGCCAATCATTAAAACAATGGCTCCTCAATTCAACAATGCCTTGTTCGGAAAAATGCTTGGCCAACAACGGAGAACCCTGTGCCAAAGCTAACAGGGTTGATTGTTTTTCGATAATATTTTGCTCTTTCAGCCAGTTCAGGGCCACGCCTGGATCGGGTTTTTTTATATGCAGTTTTTGACAGCGGCTGCTTATCGTCAGTGGAAGACGGCCAGCTTGTTCAGTGATCAATAGAATTACCGTATCGGCTGCAGGTTCTTCAAGACATTTAAGAAATCCATTCGCTGCTGATCGGTTCATTTGTTCGGCCTGGTTTATCACGACGATTCGCTTGCCGCCATATTGGGATTTTAAGGCCAATTGCGTAATCAAGTTACGAATTTGCTCAATACTGATTTGTTTACCGTCGCCTTCAACCTGTAAAGAAATGAAATCCGGATGGGTATTTGCCTGAAATAAATGGCAAGCATGACATTGACCGCAAAAAAAACCGTTCTCAAGTGATTCGCTGCATAACAATGATTGCGCAAACTGTGATGCCAGCTGTTGCTTGCCAAGGCCTTTGTTTCCAGAAATCAACAGGGCCTGTGGGATTCTGTGTTGATGTCTATAAGCGGAAAGCTGTTGCCAATAGGGTTGCAGCCAGGGCAGCACCTGACTTGGTTTATCATGTGACATGGTTGCAATGAATTTCACTGGGACGGGCATGAATTATACATTAAAAGTCAGGGAACGTCGGATTGTGCTATTGATGGGGGTGATGCCCTTTTTAGCTTAAAATTCAAGGATAAAGTATAATACAGATTATATTTATCAAAATATTTCAACTCATCACCGTTTAATCAAGGTAATTGCGTGACCGAAACATTAATTAAAAATATACAAGTCAGTTGTAATAATTGCAGTTTGGATACAATTTGTCTGCCAAGAGGGTTGACGGCTCAGGAGGTCGAAAAAGTCAATCAGGTTATCAAACGCAAGAAAACATTGCAGCGGGGTGATTATCTGTATCATGAAGGTATGCTATTTAAAGGTATTTTGGCGATTAAATCCGGTACCGCAAAATTGGTTCGTTATGATCACCAGGGTAATGAACATATCTTGAATATCCTGTTGCCGGGGGAACTGCTCGGTTTTGATGGCTTGTCCGATAACAAGCACAGTTGTTCCGCTATCGCATTGGAAACCTTGAGTTTTTGCGAATTGCCCTCGAATGAGTTGGAGTCCATCTGTTTGCGTACCCCCGGATTGATGCGGGAATTGTTTCGGCACACCGGCGCTGAACTCAATAAAGAAAGGGATTTGAATGTGTTAAATAAAAGGCCGGCTGAAGAAAGGCTGGCCGCCTTCTTGATCGGTTTGTCCAACCGGCTTAAAAAACGCGGTTTTTCTCCGGTTGATTTTACATTGACTCTAACCCGCCAGGAAATCGGTAATTACCTGGGTGTTGCACTGGAAACAGTCAGCCGCCTGTTACAACAATTTCAGGCGAATGGATTGATTGAAGTCAATCACCGGCATATTCATATTCTGGATCAGGAACGGTTGAAAAAACTTTTTCAGCAATGTGAATAGAGTTTACGATGGTGTCCCTATATAACAATAACAAGCAGATTTCAGCCTATGGACAGCTCAAAAAATTACGTACCGCATTGGCTATCTCACAAGGCACAAAATTATTATCCGTATTGCAACAGGAAGCGGATAGAACCGTTTCCCATGATCAAACCCGACGGGTAACCTATTTGACCGGACTGTTTTTTCGTATCCACAGGGACATTTTTTATCACTGGAAAGAACAAGCGACAGTAAATCACCGGCCAGGAAGCATCGTTTCCGCAGACAAGCGCAAACGTTTCCGCAAAACAGTGGAATGTCTGGTTTTGGATGGGGAGAGCAATAAGAAGACCGCCATTTTCGATAACAACGGCTTTGTATTCAGAACCGATGACATTGCCGAACGACTGGCCAATTTTTATTATAAAATGCGCCGTGTGCGTCCGTTTTCCTATGGCAACCGGATCACCCTGGACTTTTTTATGACCGCACTGGGCACTTTGCCAGCCTTTAAAGCGGTTTATGAACAAGGTATTGATTTTCGTCGCTTGCAGGCTGGTGATGCGGAGGTCATGCATGATATCAGCGGATCGCGTCAGGCCTTGGTCACGGCATTTCAACATGCATTGGATCCAATGCTTAACAAAAGCTTGCAAAACCATCCCAACAGCTATGGCATCTGGCCGGAAAACAAAGTCTATATTTCTGGAATTCCCTTTTTGTCACATACAACGCCAGATGGGATTCTGTGTCTGGTTTCCGTCAACGGCGGCTTGGTACCATTGGAACATATCAAGGAGGAAATATTTCTCGCCGGCAACAATTTTGCTGACTATCCATTAAGCGTTTCGGAAAATGTGATAGGTTATTTACCCGGCACCGAAGTATTACGTGGCCATGATATCAAGGAAATTGACGGCATTCGCATCGGTGAAAACAATACCGCACCGCTGTTTTGCCTGGATGTCAATATGCTGACCGGATTGCGTTCGCCCAGTCACACCGAATTGACCGAACTCATCAAACAATGCGCCGGCAAAGATATGCCGGTATTTGCCCTGGCTAACAATGAAGTTTTGAAACAACAGTTATTATGCGCCGCCAGTACAGACGAACGATTACAGCGCACCGTGGAAATTGCCTATGACCGGCTCAATCTGATCAATAAAAAAATCGAGCAAGCAAAAAACCTGATATTTACCGGTAAAACACCGGTTGCAAATCCCAGTCTGTTTTTATCCATGGGGGGCGCCGGTTCGGGTAAAACCGCTGTCGAGGAAATAGCGATTGCCCAATGTGGTGATAATTTTGTCATCGCCTCGCTGGATGAATTTCGCAAAGTCAGTGATTTATACAAGGTATTGACTGCGGCCAATCATCACAGCGATGATTATGTTTATGTCGAACCCTTTGCCAATCGCCTGCGGGATCGGGTCGCGCAACAAGCCAGACAACAGCGTATCAATTTGTTATACGATGGCACGGGTATCCCTTATCGGCCACGCTATGCAAGCATTATCGAACAGTTCAAAAAAGCCGGCTTTCAAACCCAGATTACCGCCGTCGATGCCTATATTATCAAACCGCTGGGGCGGGAATTTGAATTGTCCCGAACCTCGGTAATCCGCAGTGTCAAGGAACGCTTTGAAAAAACCGGCCGCGCCCTGCCCTGGGTGATTACCGTGTTCAAACATTTGCGGGCGCCGCGTTCATTTTTACATGCAATCGAAGATGATGCGCTGGATAAAATTTCCTTGTTTGCCAATGACGGTGAACGCAACCGGCATTATCTGGTTGCCGAAAGTTTTGATTTCTCCGAATCGGAAGTACGCATTTTACAGCAGCATCAAATGTCGGCATCCCTGGCTGAATATTACCGTTTTCTGATTAAAACACGGGAAGATTCATTTTTGCGCAAACTAGCTCATCAAAACGAACCTGAAATCGACCGGCTCATCGAAAGAAATCCGGCTTTTACAGAAGACAATGTTGCTTATCAGGTTTACCCAGGCAAACGGGGCTTCCGGATATTGGCAATATATCACACCCGAAGAATGGTTGATTTTGTCGAAAAAAGACAACTGAACCCCAATGCATCCGGTGTTGAAGGACTGCTGCACAAAACCGAGATGCTGGCCTTTCATGTCGATCCGGCCAGCAAGGAACCCTGGCTGATTCGCTTGCAGGGATCGTTGCGCAGCTATCGGATGCTCTGATACAGCATTTGCATATCAGTTTTTTATACCAACACCTTTATACAGCAGTAATAAACTGATTATTGTCAATGTAAAAACAAAACCCAAGGTTATGATAAAAGCCAGTGTGATATCGATGTCACTGATGCCTGTCAGGCCATAGCGAAAGGCGTTGATCATATACAAAATAGGATTGGCCAGGGAAATTTTCTGCCAGATTTCAGGCAGCATCGAAACCGAATAAAATACGCCGCCCAAATAATTCAACGGTGTCAATACAAAATTCGGAATAATGGAAATATCGTCAAAACTGTCGGCAAAAACTGCGTTGATAAAGCCAGCCAGAGAGAACAGTGTTGCCGTCAACCCATAAATACCCAGGCTGATCCAGATATTGTGTACTTCGATGCGGGAGAAAAATAATGAAATCAGGGTCACGACAAATCCGACCAATATACCACGAGTGACCCCGCCACTGACATAACCGGCCAGAATCACCCAATTAGGTACAGGGGAAATCAGCAATTCCTCAATATGCTTTTGAAATTTGGTGGAATAAAACGACGATACCACATTGGCATAGGAATGGCTGATAACCGACATCAAAATAATTCCGGGAACGATATAATTCATATAAGCCACACCCTTGACCGGGCCAATGCGTTCACCAATCAATGTGCCAAAAATCAAAAAATACAACGCGGTTGTGATCGCCGGAGGCAGCAGCGTTTGCGGCCAGATACGGGTAAAACGGCGGATTTCCTTGACGACAATCGTCCATAAGGCGATGCTGTAATTCATGATATATCCTGAGACCTTCACGTTTCGATCAAATCCAGAAACAACTGCTCCAGGCGATTGGACTGGTTTTTCAAACTCAACACTTCGATGTTACGTGCTGACAGACATTCAAACAGCCGGTTCAAACCTTTTTCCTTGGGAACGGCAACCTTCAGGGTTTTGTCATCGAGTTTTTCCATGCTGTAACCTTTGATTTCCGGCGCTTTGGCCAGGCTGGTTTTTAAATCCAGAATAAAATGATCAACATGCAGTTTCGCCAGTAAAGCCTGCATACTCGAGTTTTCAACAATTTTCCCCTGGTCAATAATGGCAATATTACGGCACAGGCTTTCCGCTTCTTCCAGGTAATGGGTGGTCAGGATAATCGTTGTTCCCTGGGCATTGACTTCCTGCATCATCTGCCACATTGAACGACGAATTTCAATATCGACACCGGCGGTCGGTTCATCCAGAATCAACAGCCGCGGCGAGTGAACCAAGGCCCGGGCAATCATGACCCGGCGTTTCATACCGCCTGAAAGCCGTCTCGATACACGGTTACGTTTATCCCATAAATCCATCTGTTTCAAACGTTTTTCTACCGCCAACCGGGCTTTGCGGGCCGAGATGCCATAAAAACCAGCCTGAATCAGTAAAATATTCTGAACCGTTTCAAATTGGTTAAAGTTGATTTCCTGGGGTACCAAGCCAATATAGCTCTTGGCCAGGTTGCGTTGGCGCTTGAGATCGGCATCGAATACCTGGACATAACCTTCGCTTGCATTGATCAGCGAACAAATAATACCGATGGTCGTGGACTTACCCGCGCCGTTCGGTCCCAGCAAGGCAAAAAAATCACCGCTTTGCACGTCCAGATCAATACCTCGCAAAGCCTGAAAACCATCACGATAGGTTTTTTTTAGATTTCGAATCGATAACGCATTCATGCAATAATGTACTTAACGAACAAGATGAAATAAGTTAAATTAATTCAGCAAAACCAAGGCCGGTAAAACCGGACTTGCCCAACCGATAAATAACCTTGTAATTCTATCAGAATATTGTCCGGGCTGAATTAAACCTTATTGACTTCCACTCTGACCTGGGGAAAAACATTGTTGCAAAAAACACCTGATGTCGTTGCCGCTGTCGATTTAGGATCGAACAGTTTTCACATGATCGTTTGCCGCTTGCAGGATGGCAAGCTGCAAACCCTGGATCGTCTTAAAGAAATGGTCCGCCTGGCCTCCGGTCTGGACAGCAAAAATTACCTTGATCAGAAAACCCAGGCACGTGCACTCGCCTGTTTACAGCGCTTCGGCCAACGTATTGGCAAGTTTCCACCGGAAAGTGTTCGCATTGTTGGCACCAATACCCTGCGTACCGCGAAAAATGCCGGCCAATTTTTGGAAAAAGCGGAGCAAGCCTTAGGCCACCGCATCGAAATTATTTCAGGTATTGAAGAGGCGCGAATGATTTATCAGGGCGTCGCCCACAGCCTGGTTAGTGACGCAAAAAAAAGACTGGTTATGGATATTGGCGGCGGCAGTACCGAATACATTATTGGCACCAACGATCGACCCGAACTGAAAGAAAGTCTGCATATGGGCTGTGTTTCGATGAGCAACCTGTTTTTCAAAAAAGGCCGGATATCGGCAAAAAAACTGCAAAAGGCCATACTGTACGCTGAACAAAAGCTCGAACCCATTGAACTGAATTATTATAAAGACCATTGGGATGAAGCCATCGGTGCTTCGGGTACATTGCGTTCGGTAAACCGGGTGTTGCAGGCAAGCGGGTGGAGTAATAACGGTATTACCCGGGATGGCCTGGAATGTCTGTATGAGTACATTATCAAACAAAAACACATCGATGATCTGGAACTGCCGGAACTGGATATCGAACGCAAACCGGTTTTCCCGGGTGGTTTTGCAATCATTTACGCCACCTTCACAAGATTGGGTATAGAGCAAATGACCGTTTCCGAAGGGGCTTTGCGTGAAGGCCTGGTTTACGATCTGGTTGGTCGTATCTATAATCGGGATATCCGTTCTGAATCGGTCAATACGCTGGCAACACGCTATCATGTTGACCGGCATCATGCCGAGCGTGTCCAACAAACGATTCACGATATCATCAATCAGCTCGATAACGACATATTCACCAATAAAGACACGGCCTTGCAATTTCTGGACTGGGCTGCGCAACTGCATGAGATCGGTCATGATATCGCCCACAGCGCTTATCATAAACACAGCGCCTATATTGCCGAACACGCGGATTTGGCCGGTTTCTCCAGACAGGATCAGCTTTTATTGTCTCGAATCATCTATGCGCACCGGCGAAAATTTTCCCGGCGGCGTTTTAACGACCTGCCATCATCCTGGGACAAACAGGCGCCGATTCTAGCGATGATTCTGCGTTTATCGGTGGTTTTGCATCGCAATCGCCACGATGTGGAACTGCCGGATTTCAGCTGTGCTTTTGACGGCAAGGCTTTTCGACTGAAATTTCCGGATAACTGGCTTGCCGATTTTCCTTTAACCAAAGCTGATTTAAAACTGGAAAAACACTATCTCAAATCGGCGCATTTTATGCTGGATTTTAGCTGATCGCTATGTTCATTATCGGACGCCTTGTTTTTATAGTGTTTCTTGTTATCAATATATTGATATTTGCACTGTACTGTCTGTTAATCGACACGCAACCCGCGGTCAGTTCTTATCTTTCCCTGACCAAGGCCGATATACAAAAAGCGAAACAGATTATTTTTTCAACCGCATCGACACAGTCTGAAAAAACTCTGCAACTCAGTGAAAAAGACATCAACATACTGGTCAATCATCTTTTAAACCGCCATATTGACAGCGCCAGTAAAGTCCGGTTATTGCCGAAAAAAGTGCATATCGCCAGCAGTATTGATTTGAGTGATTATCTGTCAGGCCGATATATCAACCTGAGTTTTGATTTGGGAAAACAAAATAAAAAGCCCTATTTATCCAATTTGACGATTGGACAAATACCGATTAATGACCGCTATGCGACACTGTTGCTTGACTACCTGATCAATCACACAAAATTCAAAAACTATTTCAGATTGGCAGGCCAACATATCAAAACCATCACCCTGCAAAACAAACAACTATATATTCGCTATATTGCCGATCAAGATACCATCAATCAAGTCCGTTCGTTACTGGCCTACCCTGCAAACGGCAAAATCTTGCTGATTTATCAACGCAAACTGGCCGAAATCATTGCCAAACATGATAAAAACTGGTTATTGTCTTTGGCCGATTTGCTTAAACCGCTGTTCCAAATCGCCTACCAGCGCTCCACAGTCGACAATGCCATCGAAGAAAACCGGCATGTTATTTTTGTGGTCAGTGCTTATGTCAACAAACAGGAATGGCAGAATTTTTTATCGCAGGATCTGCCTGGATTGTCCCCACCGCCCTTGCCGGTTTATATTTACAAACGCACCGATTTGGCCCAGCATTTTATTGCCTCGGCAACATTGACCTCGCTAGGCAGCAGTTATCTGGCTAATTTAATGGGCATCAAAAAAGAAATCAAGGATGCCGATATCGATAAGGGCGGCAGTGGATTCAGCTTTATCGATTTGGCGGCGGATCGGGCGGGAATGTATTTTGGCAAAATGGCTACATCCAGCCCTGATAACGCCAGAACCATGCAGCGCGTTATGTCCAATATCAAGGATTATACGGCGTTTATGCCCGATGTCAGGGATCTGCCGGAACAAATCGATCGGAAATCTTTGGTCAAGCAATACCCTTCGGTTGACAGCGCCGCCGCACAAGAGATTTTACAACGCATCGATCTGCGCATCAAAGCCAGTCCGATTTATAAATACTTTTAAAATTGAAGCTGGCCCGCTTACAGGCGGGCCAGAAAGAACACGATTAATTAAACGTTGTGCCGGGCGTTCCTGGCAAGGAAGGCATCGGCTGTTTTGGAAATTCGCCGGTCAATGCGTTCAGGAAAGCGACAATATCAGCAATATCTTCTTGTGACAAATCCTTGCCGAGTTGCAGTTTGGCCATAATTTTGACCGCCTCATCCAGAGTTTTCACCGAACCGTTATGAAAATAAGGCGCCGTCAAAGCGATATTACGCAGGGTTGGTACTTTCCACAGATGGGCATCGGCCTTGTTGCCGGTTGCTTCCTGACGGCCTTTATCCTTGCTGAAATGATATTTGGCTTCAAAATAACCGTTGCTGATCATAGGAAATTTCATGAATGTACCTGGGCCATTAAATGCCGAACCACTATGACAACCGCCACAACCCAATGAGGCAAATTTATTCATACCACTTAATTGCTGTGCTGTCAGCGCGGATTTGTTACCTTTTACATATTTATCATATGCGCTGTTGGGTGTAATCAGGGTTCTTTCATAAGCGGCAATGGCTTTGGTGGCATTATCTTTGGAAATAGAGTCTTCCCCAAACGCTTTTTTGAACAAGGCCTGGTAACCTTCAATGGATTTTAAACGGGCGACGACGTCATCCCAGCTTTTCATTCCCATCTCGATGGGATTGGTCACAGGACCGGCCGCCTGTTCTTCAAGACTGGCCGCCCGGCCATCCCAGAATTGAACTTCATTGAATGCCGCATTCCAAACGGTGGGCGCGCTACGTCCGCCTGTCTGACCCTTTACCCCCATCGCTACCGGACGATTGTCTTCGCCACCCAGCATGGTATTATGACATGAAGCGCAGGAAACGGTACCGGTCGATGACAAACGCGGATCATGGTAAAGAATGCGGCCCAGTTCAATCTTTTCGGCTGTACTCGGGTTATTTGCCGGAGCAGGCGCTGTGCTTGGCAAAGCCTGCCAATCCGCAGCATAAGATAGTGTGGCTGTACTGACAAAAGCTATAACCGTCACCAGCGAACGAATTTTTATCATTGTATCCTCCTCATTCATTTAAAAAAATAACGGTAACCCGGTAATGGATTTGACGATTACCGAATAGCCTCAATTGTAAGGCATGAACAAGGCAAGGTAAATTACTAACTAAAGTTTCGGAGTTCATTTTAGCCCCTTTTTTCAGCTCTAACCGCTATTCTACAAAGCCTCAAGGCGCAGCAATTTGGGGTCAAGTTGAAGGACTTGCACAAACAGGTATTTTATGTGTTCATCATTGAGTGTGACATCAACGGTTTTGGCTTGATAGCCCTGCCCGGGTATTTTTTGCCAGGCGTTACGCACCGCGTGCCGATACAACGCCTGATATTCAAAATCCACAAGCGTGGCCGCATACACTATAATCACATCTTTTATCCTGATCGCTTGGTTTGTTTTATATCGGACGGTGACGTTTTTTATACGGAGATTCCGGTTTGCGTTTTTGGTATTGTTTTTTTTCTTCCAAACCCGCAAATTTCAGTAATTGTTCAAGTTCCTTTTCAGTCAATTCATAAAAAGTATGCGCTTTGAGCCGGTCAGGCAATGAAATCGGTCCATAACGAACACGCATCAACCGGCTTACCGTTACACCTTGCGATTCCCATAAACGACGCACTAGGCGATTACGCCCTTCCTTGACAACCACGTGATACCATTTATTAGCGCCTTCTCCACCAACAAATCGAACATCATCGAAACATGCCGGGCCATCTTCCAGCGCAACACCCTGCTTTAGTCTTTCCAACAGCTCATCATCGACCTCACCCAATATACGAACGGCATATTCACGTTCCACCTCTGCGGAGGGATGCATCAAGCGATTGGCCAGGTCACCGTCGTTGGTCAACAAGATAAGGCCTTGCGTATTGATATCCAGGCGCCCGACTGCAATCCAGCGGCCATTGGTCAATTTGGGTAACTGGGTAAAAATCACCGGGCGGCCTTCCGGATCCCGCCGGGTAACAACTTCCCCGGCCGGTTTGTGATAAACCAAGACCCGGGTTTGTTGCTGAGCGTATTTTTCCCAGTGAATGACACGACCGTTGATCTGCAAATAATCACCCGTCTTCAAACGATCGCCCAACTTGACAGGCTGGCCGTTTAATTTGAATTTTCCTTCATCAATCCAGCGTTCAATTTCACGGCGCGAAGCAACACCACCGCGTGCAAGCACTTTTTGAATCCGCTCGCCTGCTTCCATCGACGCTTTTTCAACTGGCTTCTTTGATGAGTATCGGGGTTTCTTTTTGTTCCCGGGATGTACGGGTTTGTGTTTCTTCACTGTTTTCCTGTGTTGGTTGAGGTATATTGCCATTTCCAAAACTACTTTCCTGAATTTCCTGCAATGTGGGTAATTGTTCCAGGGAAGATAAATTAAAATAATCCAAAAATTGTTTGGTTGAACCATATAACGCCGGTTTCCCAGGTGCTTCTTTATGCGCGACGACACGAATCCAGTCACGTTCCAACAAGGTTCGGATAATATTGGAACTTACACTGACACCGCGAATATCTTCAATATCACCACGTGTGACGGGTTGCCGGTAGGCTATGATAGCCATTGTTTCCAACAAAGCCCTGGAATATTTTGGGGGCTTTTCTTCAAAAAGACGACTGACCCAAGGCGCCATTTCTTCCCTGACCTGGAAACGATAACCACTGGCTATATATTGCAGATGTACCGGACGTTGCCGGTAATCTTCAGTAATCGCATCGATTGCCAATTGTATCTCTTCGCGATCCGGGCGTTCCAATTCAGGAAATACGTTCTGTAGCTGCTTGATGGTCATCGGTGTATTGGCAGCGAATAATAAGGCCTCTACAATGCGCTTGGTTTCCATATCGAGTGAAATCAATTCAACGGGAGGTGGCTCTGATGCGGATTTCGTTGAAGGGTTCGGCCTGGATGATTTCGATGAGTCCTTCCTTGCTGAGTTCGAGGATGGCAAGAAACGAGACAACCACCCCTTGTTTTCCTTCTTTTCGACTGAATAACGCTGAAAAAACGAGATGATCCGAATTTTTAAGGTTTTCCAAAATGGCTGACATTCGTTCACGGACTGACAAAGGTTCTCTGGAAATTTGATGGTGACTTAATTGCTCAACTCTGCGCAATACGTCTTGAAAAGCATGCAGCAGTTCATGCAATTGCACATCGGGTAATTTTTTTTTGATCTGAATCGTGGAAACATCGATACAAGTTAAAAAAATGTCCCGCTCCAAACGTGGTATGCAATCCATTTCTTGCGCGGCCTGTTTAATACATTCATATTCTTGTAAGCGTCGAATTAACTGGGCCCTAGGATCTTGTTCGTCATCTTCCTGACTTGCCTGCCTGGGTAACAGCATTCTGGATTTGATTTCCGCCAATAACGCGGCCATGACCAGATATTCGGCCGCCAATTCCAGACGCAGCCCTTTCATCATATCAATATAAGCAATATATTGCCGGGTAATCTGGGCGATCGGGATATTCAAAATATCCAGATTTTGCTTTTTAATCAAGTACAACAGTAAATCCAGCGGACCTTCAAAGGTTTCCAGAAAAACTTCCAGTGCATCCGGAGGAATATATAAATCTTCCGGCAACTCCAGAAAAGGCGTCCCTTCGACAATCGCCAAAGGTGACAAGCCGGTTTCCGTTTCCTGCGGTAAGGCTTCAGCAGCCAGGGTCATACTCAGTTCAGCCCTGCAATCGCAAAGAACAGGCTTTGCAGAATGACCATCGGATAACCCAGAAGAAAAGACAAGGCTCCGGATGCCAATAAAATCAACAATATAAAAAATCCATAGCGTTCCATCTGATTAAAGCGCCAGGACCAGCGAGCTGGCAGCAAAGCCGATAGAATGCGGCTTCCATCCAATGGCGGAATGGGCAATAAATTAATCAATGCCAATACCAGGTTAATCAATATTCCCGCTATTGCCATATAAATCAGAGGCACGGAAACCGGCTCCATATCAACCAGCAGACCAATACGCGCCAATGCCGCCCAGCCAAAAGCCATCAGCAAATTGGCAACAGGGCCTGCCAGCGCCACATAAGCCATATCCTTATTTGGGTTTTTCATGTTTCCTGGATCAACTGGAACCGGTTTCGCCCAGCCAAAAATAAACCCTGTACCCGACAACAACAGCAATCCGGGTAATAAAATCGTACCGATAGGATCAATATGCTTGATCGGATTCAAAGTCAGCCTGCCTAGCATCCAGGCTGTTTTATCACCTTTTTGTTTCGCCACCCAACCATGAGCAACCTCGTGTACGGTAATCGCAAAAACAACGGGCAGCACCCAAACTGCGAAACGTTGCATAAAACTCAATTCATTCATCATAATATTATGTAATCCTGTTAATCCAGCATTGGCGCAATACCTTTGCCTTGACGTACAATTTCCGGTCCATTGGCGGAAAATGTAATAATGGTTGTTGGCTGATATTCAACAATACCGCAATCAATCACCAAATCCACTTCATGTTCCAGTCTTTCCCGAATTTCATAAGGATCAGCCATAGACTCGTCTTCTCCCGGTAACACCAGGGTAGAACTCAACAAAGGTTCCCCTAATTCATCAATCAACATCTGTGCAACCGGATGCTCAGGGATACGAATGCCGATGGTTTTGCGTTTGGGGTGCTGCAAACGTCGGGGTACTTCCCGGGTTGCGGTTAAAATAAATGTAAAAGGTCCGGGAGTCAGTTTTTTAATCAGGCGATAAGCTTCATTACCCATTTTTGCAAAATTGGATATTTGGGTCAGATCCTTGCAAACCAGGGTAAAATTATGTCTATCATCCAATTGCCGGATACGGCGAATTTTGTCCAAAGCCGGTTTGTCACCAATAGGGCAGGCGAGCGCATAAGATGAATCCGTTGGATAGACAATCACCCCACCCTCGCAAACAATCTTCACTGCCCGTTTAATCAGACGGAATTGGGGATTCTCCGGATGTATTTCGAAATATTGAGCCATGACAGTAAAATGGTGAAAAGGCTCATTATACCGTTATTAACGCTCGGATTGCTTTTTTGCCACTTTATTGCGTAAATAAACCGGCATGGCCTGCTCTGCCGACACAGCCATTCCCAAACTCATGCCCAATGCAGCCAGGCGTGCAATACAAGCGGCGCGAGGCAAGCTGGAGGCATCATACTTCGTGACACATTCTTGCAATATTTGAGTCAGTTCTGTTTGATAAATCCGCCACCCCGAACCGACGCCATAACCTGATTTACCCGAAAATGAAATATTCGAGGCAGCAGTTACCTGTTCTTTCCCTATTAATTCGGCGTAACCCTGGCTATTTTTTCGATACTCTGCCCAGTAAATTTCCCCCATCCTGGCATCCATAGCGGCAAAGGCTCTTTGTGCGCCCTGTTTATCGAAGCACTCCTGGGCCAACGCAGCCAGCGTGGAAACTGGCAATACGGGTAAATCAACAGCAAAAGCAATGCCTTGGGCGATTCCGGTAGCAATACGTACACCTGTAAATGAGCCAGGACCACAACCAAAAGCGATAGCATCGATTTCAGTTATCTTGAGCGATGCTTCAGCGAATAATGAATCAACCATCGGCAGAATGAGTCTACTATGCTCTTTAGGTGCCCGCTGATATTTTTCCGCGATTTCACCGTCGATATACAGTGCTGCCGAACACGCCTCCGTTGCTGTTTCAACAGCCAATATCTTCATACTCAAGTGTTTGGGATTTTATAACGAAAAACGAACCGGAAAAAAGATTCGTGTAAAAAGGAAGGGAATAATAAATCCCCGGGTATTATCCGAACAAACCCGGGACAATCGAAACAAGCCTGCAATCAGGAAAAATAAATAATCCCATAAGCAATCGCCATGATTTCCATAATAACGGGTACAGCTATCGATGCCAAACTTCTACTTTTTTGTTCAGAAAAATCATCATCCAATTCCAAATTCAAATTCTCATTTGAATAGAAATCAATTGCGTCCAATGTATTGTGCTGCTCATCCACGCCTGATGCTGATTCACCGAAATCCAGTGCGCTGTCAAGGAAAGGGTCTTCATCAGAAATAGAGCTTTCCAGCGAGTCCATTCCATCATCACCAAGCAGGTTTGTATCGTTTAAGGACTTACTTTCAAGCAATTTTTGATTATCAAATAACTCGTTGAGCAAGTCCATATCTAATTGTTGCACTGTGGCCATTTTGTCAACCTCCTGCTTTTTCACATTATAAACGCTTCTTGACTTTCTCTTGAACTCACAGAATACCTGCAAACCCTAGTTTAGCAAGTTAGTTAATAGCTGATGTTACGCGGTTTTTGGCACTATATGTTGCTGGAAATATACTCTACAGAAGCACAAAATACAGTAGCTCTGCGTAACATCAGTCCTTAATATTGAATTATAATTTTATAGACCTCAAAATTGCAAGAAAATTACTGGCCGCCCGAAAAAAAGTTTTCAACCTCAACAATATCCCGGGTGCGGCGCATAGGTGGCACACTATCGAGAAAAACCCGGCCATAAGAACGTTTTAACAATCTCGGATCACAAATCATCAACGCCCCGCGATCGTTAACATCCCGGATCAAACGGCCTATGCCCTGGCGTAAGGAAATGACCGCAGCCGGTAATTGATAACAGATAAACGGATTTTTACCCTGTCTTTCCATTGCGTTTAAACGGGCTTTGATAACCGGATCAGCGGGCGAAGCGAAAGGCAATTTATCGATAATAACGCAAGATAATGCATCACCCCGTACATCAACCCCTTCCCAAAAACTTGAGGTTCCCAGCAATATGGCGTTAGGGGTGTTTTTAAAATCTTCAAGCAACCGGCCCTTAGGCCGTTTCCCTTGTACAAACAAAGGATAATCCAGCTGTTTTTCCAATAACACAGACGCTTCCTGCAAGGCCCTATGGCTGGTAAACAAAAAGAAGGCCCTGCCCTTGCTTGCTTTTAACACCGGTACCGCAAAATCAACGACAGAGCGTACAAAGTCTGCCGAGGATGGTTGCACCACCCCGCGTGGATGATAAAACAAGGATTGTTTGGCGTAATCAAATGGACTGTCCCAACGATGGCAAACGGCATCGGAAATACCCAGGCTGGTCATGAAATGATCAAATTTGTGCGCCACGCTCAAGGTTGCCGAAGTAAATATCCAGTTCGCGCCCTGTTGTTTCATGAATCTACCGAACTCCCTGGCAATATCCAAAGGTGTCCGGCTTAAAGTAAAACTTTTCCGATGCGTTTCATACCAACGAATCCATTGATCACTATCATCCTCCAGCAGTTCATCAAGCGCTTTTTCCAATTCCTCCGCCCTTTTGAAACAGCTTTCCAGACCTTTACTTTTAACGGAAGCCAATTCAAGATAATCGGTCAATTCTTGTAATTTCGCTCTAAAATCAGCCAATACCGACATAATTTTAGGATTAAGTTCTATTTCACGCCATTCGCCTTTACGGGTTTCCAGGCCGAATGCCAATCGCAAATCACGGATCTCATGCTGCAGATTTTCGCAAACTGTGCGTAATTCCGGCATGTCTTTGGCGTCTTTATGAAATTCCAGCAGTGTATCCTCCACCAAATCCGTGAATTTTTTTGAACTGAGCGATACGCCCAGAAAATTGGATGCCGTATCCGCAAGCTGATGGGCTTCATCAATGATAATAACTTCCGCATCGGGCAATAACTCACCAAACCCTGTTTCACGAATCGACCAATCCGCACATAACAAATGGTGATTGATGATGATAAGCTCCGCTTCCTGTGCTTTTTTTCGCGCCTTGAGCAAAAAACAATCCCTATAATCCGGGCAATCCTGGCCAAGGCAATTATCAATAGTCGAAGTAACCTGAAACCAGGCCAGGGATGTTTCTTCCACTTCGGTAACTTCCGAAATATCGCCTGTAAGGGTTATTTTCGACCAGTTATTGATTGAAATTAAGGCTTGGGTAACCGGTTTTTCAAACCCAAAACTGGAGTCGACAGCATTTTTCAAGCGGTACAAACACAAATAATTACCCCGTCCTTTCAGCAGCGCTGCATTGAATGGAACCGTCACGGCTTTACGTATCACAGGCAAATCCTTATGAAAGAGCTGATCTTGCAAATTTTTTGTACCGGTGGAGATAATAACTTTTTTACCCGACAAGATAGCGGGAATCAAATAAGCGAATGTCTTACCGGTACCGGTACCGGCTTCCGCGATTAAATGTTGATTGCTATCAATTGCTTGGGCTATAACCTGAGCCATTTCAAATTGATCCGCGCGTGGTGAATAACCTGAAATAACTTTTGCCAAAGGACCATCGCTGCTAAAAAAATGATCCAGTTCAAAATTCGACAAAATCATAAAAAATAATCCCTTGGAATGGGGGTATAAAGCATAATATATTGAAATAAAAAATAAAATAGCGCAAACCTTGATTCAGATACAGTTTGCGCACAATAAATTCCTTCAGAGAAAACCATATTGTTATTGACTTTTCAGGCAAAATCCTTCAATTTACTCATCTGGATTGGTTCGGGGAAAATTTCCTGTTCCCGAATTATCCTTATGCTTTAAAACTAATATTAGTCTTAAAAAAATTAATTGTGCTTCTGTAACTCGAATACAGAAGACTAGGAGGAAAATTTATGAAGAAGCCTGTAAAAAGCTGGCTGATTGCTTCTGCAGTAGCCTCTTTACTTGCAGCCCCGACAATTTCAACGGCAAGCAATGACCTGGATTCATTAGTCAGAAACCCTGCAAACTGGGCAACCTGGGGTGGCGACTATGCGGGTACCCGTTACAGCAAGTTGTCACAAATCAATACCAAAAATGTAAAAAACCTGCAGCCGGCCTGGACATTTTCAACAGGCGTTCTGCGTGGACACGAAGGTGGTCCCATTGTCGTTAATGGCGTCATCTATATCCACACTCCTTTCCCAAATACGGTTTATGCAATCGATCAGAAAACTCAATCGGTCATCTGGGAATACACACCACAACAAGATGCAGATGTAACCATTCCGGTCATGTGTTGTGACACGGTAAACCGTGGTTTGGCTTATGGTCACGGCAAAATCTTTCTGCAACAATCCGATACCGTCCTGACGGCCCTGGACGCAAAAACCGGTAAACGGATCTGGAGCGTACAAAACGGTGACCCTAAACTGGGCATGACCAACACCAACTCTCCGATGGTTGTCAAAGACAAGGTTCTGACCGGTATTTCCGGTGGTGAATTTGGCGTGCGTGGTTTCATTGCGGCCTATGATGTCAACACCGGCGATTTGGTATGGAAAGGTTACAGCATGGGTCCGGACAGCGACACCTTGATCAATCCGAGCAAAACCACCACCTGGGAAAATGGCAAGGTCACCAAGGTTGGCGCCAATTCCAGTTTAAAAACCTGGGAAGGCGATCAATGGAAAATTGGCGGTGGCACAACCTGGGGCTGGTATAGCTATGATCCGGATCTGAATTTGGTGTATTATGGATCAGGCAACCCTTCTACCTGGAACCCGGTACAACGTCCAGGTGACAACAAATGGTCCATGTCGTTATGGGCACGTGATGCCGATACCGGTGAAGTCAAATGGGTTTATCAAATGACACCTCATGATGAATGGGATTATGACGGCATTAACGAAACCGTTTTGGTTGATCAAAAGATCAACGGCAAAATGCGCAAAACCATCGTCCACTTTGATCGTAACGGCTTCGGTTACACCTTGGATCGGGTCAGCGGTGAGCTGTTAGTCGCCGAAAAATTCGACAAAGCCGTAAACTGGGCTTCTCACGTCGATATGCACACCGGTCGTCCGGTTGTTGTTGATCGCTACAGCACAGAATTTCACGGTGAAGACGAAAACACAACCGGTATTTGTCCAGCGGCATTGGGCAGCAAAAACCAGCAGCCTGTTTCCTATTCTCCAGACACCGGTTATTTCTACATTTCCGGCAACCATGTCTGTATGGATTACGAGCCGTTTGAAGTGGAATACACAGCCGGTCAACCTTATGTAGGTGCAACCTTGACTATGTATCCAGCGGGTGTGGATGCAAAAACCGGAAAAGCAAACGGTTCCACTAACCTCGGTGTATTCACCGCCTGGGACGCAACAACCGGTAAAATTGTCTGGTCCAAAGATGAGCCATTCTCGGTATGGAGTGGTTCGGTAGCCACTGCCGGAGGTGTTGTATTCTATGGTACTTTGGAAGGTTATCTGAAAGCTGTCGATGCCAAAACAGGCAAAGAGCTTTATAAATTCAAAACCCCTTCCGGTATTATTGGCAATGTCAATACCTGGGAATATAACGGTAAGCAATATGTTGGCGTGCTTTCTGGTGTCGGTGGTTGGGCCGGTATCGGTATGGCCGCGGGTATCGACGATGGAACAGACGCTTCCAATTCAGAAGGTCTGGGTGCTGTTGGTGCCTACAGAAGCTTAGGTTCATTCACCAAACTCGGTGGTGTACTGACCGTTTTTGCATTACCTGGAAAATAAGCGACTAATTCTTTACAGATTTTACGCTTAAAAACAAGAACGCCCTGACTGGACCTCAGTCAGGGCGTTTCTTTTTTTGGTAATTTGATTTGTATAACAAAACGCAAACAATTTTTGATAGGGATTGTCTGTAATGCGTGATTTCTGTAGTTATACGCAACCATGATTTCAATTGACTTGGAGATTTTTATGAGGCCTTTATTTAACTTTTCTTTTTTAATCGGTTTAATCGCCTTATCATCATCTGCATTCGCCGAAGAAAAGTTTCGTGTCTGCGCGGACCCACTGAACCCACCCTATTCAACAAAAGACAAAACCGGTTTTGAAAACAAAATCGCCGAATTGTTTGCCCGGCAGCTCGGACAACAAGTCGAATACACCTGGTTTCCGCAGCGTCTGGGATTTATCCGCAATACCCTGAAAGCCAAACTTCCAGACAGCGATTTGTATCGCTGCGATGTGGTTATGGGGGTGCCGGCAGGTTATGAACTTGTATTGACCAGTAAACCTTATTATCAATCCACTTATGTTTTGCTGATCGCAAAAAATCGTGGCTGGGATGATATTAAAACAGCCGAACAACTGGCTGATCTGGATGATTTGCGCAAAGCGAAATTGCGTATCGCCATGTTTGACCGCGGGCCCGGAACCGCCTGGCTGCAGCAACAGGACTTGATTGAGCAAGGCATCCCTTATCAGACCATGTCCGGCGATAATGAAAACAATACCGCGATGACGATTGACAAAGATATCCGAACCGGAAAAATTGATATGGTCATTCTTTGGGGACCGATGGCGGCCTATATTATAGGTAATAGTCCGGCAGACAGCTACACGGTGATTCCCATGCAATCCGCTCCCGGCCTGCGGTTTAACTTTCCGATTGCGATGGGAGTACGTTATGGTGACAAAACCCGTAAAGAACAGCTTGACCAACTCATTGACAAAAACAGGGGAAAAATACAAGCCATTCTTGAAGCGTATCACGTCCCCTTGTTACCCATACCAGACAATATGCCTCAACAGGAGGACGATGATTGAGTTTTTGCCTGATCGACAAAACCCTTGATATAGTCGATCTGCGCATCTGTCTCCCGAATGCCGATATGGATTTGTTTATGCAAACCCGTTTTACCCAAACGCAAGGCTCGAACCGGCAGTTGCCGGCAATAGCCGGCCACCAGCCAATCTGGCAATGCACTGACACCGCGTTTTGCCGCAACCATATGCAACATGATATCGGTTGTTTCAAACGTTTTTCGGGTTTTAGGCTGGCAATTGGCCGGAACCAGAAAATGACTGTAAACATCGAGACGCTCTACCGGAACCGGATAGGTCAACAAGGTTTCATCATTTAAATCTTCCGGTTTCAGGTAGGCCCGATCCGACAAAATATGTGTTTCCGGTACAGCCAAAACCAGTTCATAATCAAAAACCGGTTGAAAAACCAGCCCGGAACGAAACAATGGATCGGGTGTAATCAAAACATCGATATCATAATTGAACAAAGCCGCAAGGCCGCCAAACTGAAACGCCTGTTTCACATCCACATCGACCCCCGGCCAATCCATCAAAAAAGGCGAAACGATAGGCAGCAACCATTGATAACAAGGATGACATTCCATGCCAATACGCAGAATACCGCGCTGCCCCAAAGAAAACTCCCGCATACGTTGCTCGGCATGTTCAAATTGCGGTAACAGCCGGTTTGCCAATACCAGCAAATCATGACCAGCCCGGGTGAAATGCAACCCCCGGCCCCGCCGTTCCCAAAGTTGGATACCCAATTGTTGTTCGAGTTTTTTAATGGCATGGCTCAATGCCGATTGAGTCAGACACAGATTAGCCGCCGCTTCCGTCAAGGTACCGGTTCGATAAACCTCGCGCAACACAGACAAATGGATTCTTTCAATCATATATTATGAAATTTATTCATAGGTTTATGTGAATTTACCATTATTTTTCATTTAATGCATGATTTATGATGTTTTTATTTTTTCAAACGGATCAGGATTGACGAAATGGTGAAATTACATAACCTGGGTTTTCCGCGTATCGGCATCCAGCGCGAATTGAAATTTGCCCTGGAACGCTATTGGCAGAACAAAGACAGCAGCGATGATTTACAACAAATCGCTCAACAACTGCGCCATGCCCACTGGCAATACCAGGACAAACTGGATTTTATTCCGGTTGGCGATTTTTCCTTTTACGATCAGGTTCTGGACACCAGTTTCCTGTTGGGCAATATACCTGAGCGTGCCAATGCAGCCGGCGGGACGCTGCTGGATAAATATTTCCGGGTTGCACGTGGCCGCGCGCCCATTGATGCCGGTGACAGCAAAATCGCTGCCGGCGAAATGACCAAATGGTTTGACACCAATTACCATTACATCGTCCCGGAATTTCATGCTGAAACCCGATTCAGCCTGAACCCGGAAAACCTGTCGCAACAGATAAAACAAGCCCAAACCTTGCAAAAAAACCTGAAGCCCACATTGATCGGCCCGCTGACCTATTTATGGCTGGGCAAAAGCAGGGATGGCTCAGACAAACTGGCCTTGCTGGAACGCTTGTTACCGGTTTATGCTGATTTATTAAACCGGCTGGCCGAACAAGGTATTGAATGGGTTGAACTGGATGAACCGATCCTGGTCACTGAACTGAACCTGGAATGGAAAAACGCCTTTAATAGCGCTTACACCCGCTTGCAAACCTCGAAAATCAAGATTTTACTGGCCACTTATTTTGGTCAACTGCATGATAATCTGCGTTTGGCCTGTGAACTGCCGGTACAGGGTCTGCATCTGGATGCGGTTTGTGCCCGTGACGAAGTGCTCCGGGTGATCGACTGGCTGCCTTCAACAAAAATATTATCCCTGGGTATCGTCGATGGCCGCAACATCTGGAAAACGGATTTAAATGCCCTGCTGGACTGGCTGGAACCGGTGCATGATCGCCTGCAACAGCGTTTATGGCTGGCCCCCTCCTGCTCCTTGCTGCATGTACCGGTGGATTTAAATCAAGAAACCGGACTCGATCCGCAAATTCGTTCCTGGCTGGCCTTTGCGGTGCAGAAACTGGATGAATTGGCAATCATTGCCCAAGCCTTGAATCAAGGCCGTGAAAGTTGCGCGGCACAACTGAAGGCCAATGCCGAAACCATAAACAGCCGCAGAAACTCGTCCCGGGTTCATAATTCCCAAGTCCAGCAGCGCCTGGAACAAATTGACGCAGCGATGATTCAGCGTACATCCGAATACGCAAAGCGGGTGCCAATACAGCGGCAAAAACTTAACTTGCCGCCTTATCCAACCACAACCATAGGTTCCTTTCCCCAAACCCAGGATATTCGCAAGGCACGGAAAAAATTCAAAAACGGTGAATGGGACTGGAATCAATACCAACAATTCATACAGCAGCAAATCGCTCAATGTATCCGCTTCCAGGAAGACTTGCGACTGGATGTGCTGGTGCATGGCGAAGCCGAACGCAACGACATGGTAGCCTATTTTGGTGAATTACTGGAAGGCTATGCCTTTACTGAAAATGGCTGGGTGCAATCCTACGGTTCGCGTTGTGTGCGGCCACCGGTTTTATTTGGTGATATATCCCGACCCCAAGCCATGACGGTCGCCTGGATACAATACGCTCAATCCTTGACCGACAAACCGGTAAAAGGCA
The DNA here is from genome assembly GCA_964509475.1 of uncultured Methylococcaceae bacterium. Lineage (GTDB taxonomy): Bacteria > Pseudomonadota > Gammaproteobacteria > Methylococcales > Methylomonadaceae > CAZDXJ01. Next base: position 51,140 of record CAZDXJ010000008.1, read on the forward strand.
TGTTGACCGGCCCTGTAACCTTGCTGAACTGGTCGTTTGTCCGCGATGACCAGCCGCGTGCCGATACCTGTATGCAGCTGGCGCTGGCCATTCGTGATGAAGTCCTGGAACTGGAAGCCGCTGGCACCCCCATCATCCAGATTGACGAAGCCGCTTTGCGTGAAGGCTTGCCCTTACGCAAAAGCCAGTGGCCGCAATATCTGGACTGGGCCATTCGTGCTTTCCGTTTGGCCGCCAACGGAGTAAAAGACGAAACCCAAATCCACACCCATATGTGCTATTCGGAATTTAACGATATCATCGAATCCATCGCCGCTATGGATGCTGATGTCATTAGCATCGAAACCTCCCGTTCCGACATGGAGTTACTGGATGCTTTTGAACATTTTGCCTATCCCAATGAAATCGGTCCCGGCGTTTATGACATCCATTCTCCGAATACACCCAGCGTTAAAGCGATGGTTCAGCTCATGCAGAAAGCCGCCGAACGCATCCCCGCCGAACGGCTTTGGATCAACCCCGATTGTGGCTTGAAAACCCGCCGCTGGGAGGAAGTCAAACCCGCTCTGCACAACATGGTGCAGGCAGCCCGGCAATTACGCCATGATTGTATGTAAATTTAAGGGGTGAAGTGATCAGCGGACAGCCATTCAACCCTGATCCAGCTTGAACAACATGATCAAACATGCGGAAAATAAAGCAAACATCGGGACGAAACGCCTGCCTGGTGGCAGACAGGAGCGCAGCGGATCGGCCAGGGGTGTGAAACGGTGCTTCGTTGCCCAAGGCGGATTCACCCTACAGGGCTGAACACGAATGAATACAGAAAGTTTTCCTGTTCAGCGTTTTCGCCACAGCAAGCATACTCATTATCTTTTGTGTTTTTCGTGCTTAATTCATTTGATATTCAAAATCCACAAATGTGGCCGCGTGCAGTATAGAAGAAGAGCGCAAGGGTAAAGGGCGTGTATTTTTTCTGGAAAATATTTCGCCCGCCATTCCCACCCCCGGAGGGTTCATCCCCACGGGCGTGGGGAACTGGCAAGGTGACCCTGTTTTATCGCATCGAAGGCCGGTTCATCCCCACGGGCGTGGGGAACTGTGCCGCCGGCACCCAGGCGGCCAGACGGGCATCGGTTCATCCCCACGGGCGTGGGGAACTGATCCAATGATGATTTCAGAACGATTGCCTGTGCGGTTCATCCCCACGGGCGTGGGGAACTGTTTGCCAAGGTGTTGGGCACCGGCCAAAACCGCGGTTCATCCCCACGGGCGTGGGGAACTGGTCGAGGCCATCACCGAGGCAGGTGGGCATCGCGGTTCATCCCCACGGGCGTGGGGAACTGGATAAGGCTCGGGTACTGGAATACTGACAATCCGGTTCATCCCCACGGGCGTGGGGAACTGATAATTTCGTTGATAATTTGTTGAGAGTTTAGCGGTTCATCCCCACGGGCGTGGGGAACTGTCTTATCCTAACACTTTGTTAAATAAAATAAATACTCAGCTTGAATTTTCTACCGATTAAAATGGGTATTTTTTGTTCCAAATTGTCAAAGAGCATTTTTATCTGTCTCATTTTCGATGGGATAAAAAGAAACCAGTTTTAGACCGTCAATCTCCACTGGCAGGCGCCGGTTTTCGCCCAATGTGAGAAAATCAAAACCGGATTCGGTATTGATACTCCAGGCCATAATGGCATTACCCTCCTCAATCCCGGACTCAATCTGTTGCCAAAGCATATCGCGTACTTTGGCAGACAGATCGCCAATATAAACACCGGCTCGAATTTCAATCAACCAGACCGCCAGGCGGCCACGTAAACGTGGCGGCACGTTTTCAACTACGATGACCAGCATCGCCAATACTCTCCGGGTTGGGAATGGCAGGCGAAATATTTTCTTCCGCCGGTTTGGGGATTTCCAGTTCGCCCGCTGCAAGCACTTCTTCTATGGTGGGAATGATTTTTTTGAGAATTTTGTTTCGGCGAAACAAGTCACGACACATCAAACGGACCTGACGTTCGGGTTCTCGGGGATGTTTGGCGGCAATCTTGAAAGCTTCTGGAATAATTTCATCAAACTTGAACAAATCAGCGATATCGTATACAAATGATAACGGTTTGCCAGTATGAATAAAACCAATGGCGGGTGCATAACCGGCAGCAAGTACCGCTGCTTCACAAATACCATACAAACAGGCTGTTGCGGAACTAATGCAGCGGTTGGGTAAATCACTGACATCCCATTGACTGGGGTCGTATTTGCGCCCTTTCCATTTCACGCCAACCTGCTTGGCCAGCAGTTGATAGGTTTTTTTGACCCTGGCCCCTTCGATACCGCGTAGTTGTTCGACACTGCGGCGCTCCGGCGGCTTTTCGCCAAAACGGATTTCATACATTTTGCGCACCACTTTTAAACGCGCACTATCGTCCAGCGCCAGTTTGGCCTGGTAAAGCAGGCGGTCCGAACGTGCCCCGCCCGGTTGTCCTGAAGCATACAATCTGACACCGGCGTCCCCACCCAAACCAGTAAGGTTCCAGCCCGGGCGGCCAGGGCGGCGGCATAGTGTGAAACTCTTGTTCCGGGTTCCAGCATGATGCAGGCGATACTGCCGACGGGTATATGGGTACGGATACCGGTTTCATCGATGACAACAAAAGCGCCGTCTTTGACATCGATCTGTCCTTTCTGGATAAAGACCATCGAGACACGTTCTTTCATGGCAATGGGTTTAAGTGGAGGTAGCATCAGGAATCAGGTAGCAGCAGGTTTTGAAAAGGCTGATGGTTTTTCCAGCGGTAACTGTTAAAGTCGCGTTGATCAGTGGAAAGAATGCGTCCATGTCCCAGTTCTTCAGCCAGGATAACCAAAGACGCATCGGCCAGGTCCATCGGCAAATTAGCGTATTTTTGCATCAAAGCAACCATACGCTGTATCTGTTGAGGTTTGATATCATAAATTTCAAACAGCCCGTCTTGATAAGACTCCAGAAATTCATGCGTTGCTTGTTGACCAATTCTGGATTGAATCAAATAGCAGGTTTCAGTCATGACAGGCCAGGTTGAAAGCAAATCATGTTCCAGATTAGCTAATACTTGTGATGCCTGTTGATGAAATTGATCGTCTGTATTGATCAAAGCATACCAAAAACCGGTATCAGCGATGATTGAATTTTTCATCGATAGCATCTATTACGTATTTTTTATAATTCACTGAACCATCAGCAGGTCCATGGCCAATACCGGATAATTTTTCAAGTAATTTCTGATTTTTTTCCTTGGCGCTCATTTCTGTTTTTTCATACAGCAAATCAATTGCCTGTTTGATAATCTCGGTGGCATTGAGATGGGTCGCTTGCTGGATGGCCTTGATTTTTCTTTCGTAGCTATCATCTATTCTGGCTGTAATTCTCATTTTTCACCTATTGTCTGACAATATGTCATACAAACTATAACATTATGCTTTGGCTACTGAAAGCAGCCCACAGCCAAAGGCTTTGGCGGGCCCTATGCCTGTTTGGAACAATGCTGAAAAAGCATCCGGGTCTGTAATGCTCAATATGCCATCAAACAGCACGGGCTGTATTTTGCCGCTCCGATTTTCTTTGGTTTTACGAAAATATAAAATCGGCTCAGGTTGAATGATGAGTGTTTCCAATTGAGCAATATCCTGTAATTTACGCTCCAACCAGGCTTGCTGCTGATCTTCATGAATCAGAGGAACCCGTACTGTTTTGGTATAGGTTTTACCTTTTTTCTCAACTGTGCCCTTACGACTATCCTTAATCGTTTTAACCGGATTGGCACGCAAACGGAAACGGAAACGCTGGCCTGATGAAAAAACAGGATTATAGTCACGCCAATCCAAAATAACGGGGCTATCTTCTGATTGTTG
>CAZDXJ010000009.1:0-53667 GCA_964509475.1 uncultured Methylococcaceae bacterium
TGAATGGATTTATGGATGTAGGTGCGGATTTATCCGCATAGTACGACAAGCCGCATCGACACCCCAAATCATATTTTCTTGACTTAATGGCAGTGGCTCCGATGGTCGGTTCATTTTCCGCATCCGTGAGCGTGCGGAGTATAACTGGTACCCCCGGCAGGATTCAAACCTGCGACTTCACCCTTAGGAGGGGTGCGCTCTATTCAGCTGAGCTACGAGGGCATCCGCCCCATTTTATCAAAATAAATTTGCAATGACAGTTATTTATTTGCCGAACCTTTGGTTTAATGATTTAAACGCCCGGGTTTGATATAATAGAAAATTCATGTCTTTTTAATTTTGAACTCGAAAAGACGAGATATCCGTTTGTTGACCGTTAAGTTCAGCATATCACAAGCAAAAAGGATCAATGTCGGAATTCGCTAAAGAAATTATCCCGGTTAATCTCGAAGACGAGATGCAGCAGTCGTATCTCGACTACGCCATGAGTGTCATCGTCGGTCGGGCGCTCCCCGATGTCAGAGATGGTTTGAAACCTGTTCATCGCCGTGTACTTTATGCGATGAGCGAGTTGGGTAATGACTGGAACAAAGCGTACAAAAAGTCTGCCCGTGTCGTCGGGGATGTGATTGGTAAATATCACCCACATGGTGATACTGCGGTTTATGACACCATCGTGCGTATGGCGCAGCCTTTTTCGATGCGCCATATGTTGATTGATGGACAAGGCAATTTTGGTTCCGTCGATGGTGATTCGCCGGCAGCAATGCGGTATACCGAAGTGCGCATGGCAAAAATTGCTCATGAATTGCTTGCCGATCTGGACAAGGAAACCGTCGATTTTGCTCCGAACTACGATGAATCCGAGACCGAACCCACCGTTTTACCGACCCGTATTCCGAATCTTCTGATCAATGGTTCATCGGGTATTGCTGTGGGGATGGCGACCAATATTCCACCGCATAATCTGACTGAAGTTGTTGATGCCTGTCTGGCCCGGATTGAAAAGCCCGAGATAACGATAGCGGAATTAATGCACTATTTACCGGGTCCGGATTTTCCAACCGCAGCGATTATCAATGGTTCGTCCGGTATTTACAATGCTTATGCAACCGGCCGGGGTAGAATATATCTGCGCTCGAAGGCCCATTTCGAAGATATTGGCGATACCAGCCGGCAGGCGATTATTGTTACGGAATTGCCCTATCAGGTCAATAAAGCCCGTTTGCTCGAAAAAATTGCCGAGATGGTCAAGATTGGCAAATTGGAAGGGATTTCTGCGTTGCGTGATGAATCGGACAAGGATGGCATGCGCATGGTGATCGAATTACGCCGCAGCGAGGTGCCTGAAGTCATTCTCAACAACCTGTTTCAATATACCCAGTTACAAACCGTATTCGGTATTAACATGGTGGCTTTGATCGACGGTCGGCCACGCTGTTTGAATCTGCTTGAAATTCTTGACGCATTCATCAATCACCGGCGCGAGGTGATTACCCGCAGGACACTTTATAATCTGCGCAAGGCGCGTGAACGGGCGCATATTCTTGAAGGTCTGGCGGTTGCATTGGCGAATATCGATACAATGATCGAGTTGATCAAAACATCGGCCAATCGTAATGAGGCGAAAGAGAAACTGTTGGCAAGGCTGTGGCAACCGGGATTGGTTGCCGCTTTGTTGGATCGTGCCGATGCGGGCCGTTCCCGGCCCGAAGACCTGCCCGCGCAATTTGGTATTGACGAAGGTAAATACCGGCTTTCAGCCGCGCAGGCACAAGCGATTCTGGACTTGCAATTACACCGTCTTACCGGTTTGGAGCAGGAAAAAATTGTCGATGAATATAAACAGTTATTACAGCAGATTGATGAGTATCTGGAAATTCTGGGCAGTGATATTCGTTTGATGGAAGTGATTCGGGAGGAGTTGCTGGCCGTAAAAGAACAATTTGCCGATGCACGGCGTACCGAGATTATTCAGCAACATCTGGACTTGTCAGCTGAAGATCTGATTACCGAAGAAGATAGGGTAGTCACGATGTCACATGAGGGTTATGTCAAATCACAACCCCTGGATGTGTATAAGGCCCAGCGTCGTGGCGGACGGGGCAAATCCGCGACCGCCACCAAGGAAGCGGATTTTATTGATAAACTCATCGTCGCCAATACCCATGATACGATTCTGTGTTTTTCCTCGTCCGGTAAGGTGTATTGGCTCAAGGTATATCAGTTACCCGTTGCCAGCCGCTCTTCACGGGGGAAACCTTTTGTCAATTTGTTGCCTTTGGATTCCGGAGAACGCATCAACGCGATGTTGAGGGTGCGTGAGTATAATGAAAATCAATTCATATTTATGGCAACGGCCGCCGGCACGGTTAAAAAGACGCCGTTGAAAGAATTTGAGCGACCGCGGGCGAATGGCAAGATTGCCATCGATTTAAGGGAAAACGATACCCTGGTCGGGGTTGCGGTTACCGATGGCCGGCAAAACGTATTACTGTTCAGCAGTGCCGGTAAAGCGGTGTGCTTTAACGAGGCGGATGTCCGTTCGATGGGGCGAACCGCAGCAGGCGTTCGGGGCATCCGCTTACAACCTGGGCAGCAGGTTATTTCACTGATTATCGCTACCGAAGGAAGCGTGTTGAATATTACCGAAAACGGTTATGGGAAACGTACCCGGTTAGAGGAATTTCCTTGCCACAAACGAGGCGGTCAAGGTGTCATTGCCATTCAAACCTCGCAACGTAACGGGGCTGTGGTTGGCGCTGTGCTGGTCAATGATCGGGATGAGATCATGTTGATTACCAACGGTGGAACCCTGGTGCGTACGAAAGTGGATGAGATTTCCGTTGTTGGTCGTAATACACAGGGCGTTACGGTGATACGTCTGGGTGAGCGTGAAAAAGTGGTTGGTGTTGATCGTATTGAAGCATTGGATGATGAAACCGATAGCGGGATGGAAGTAGAATCCTGAGCATTTTAAGGACTAACAGAATTTAATAATCAGCTAATAAAGCAGGTATTTTAAGAAACCATGAACATTGCAAACTATCATTTATTGTCGGGTGGCGCTTGATGGCACGAGTTTATAATTTTAGCGCCGGGCCTTCGATGTTACCGGAAGCCGTTTTGGTAAAAGCCCGGCAGGAAATTCTGGATTGGCGGGGCACAGGGATGTCGGTTATGGAAATGAGTCACCGAGGCAAACAGTTTCTGGAGATTGCCGAAGGTTTGCAAGCGCATTTGCGGGAATTGATGAATATTCCTGAAAATTACCATGTGCTGTTTTTGCAAGGTGGTGCCACAGCCCAGTTTTCGATGATTCCGCTCAATATTTTACGCGGTAAAAACAAGGCCTGTTATGTCAACACCGGGGCCTGGTCAACGAAAGCGATTAAAGCGGCACAAATGTATTGTGATGTACATATTGTAGCCAGCGCTGAAGCCGATAATTTTACCTCGATTCCGGAGATAAACGATTGGGACATCGTTGGTGATGCCGCTTATTTGCATTACACGCCCAATGAAACCATTCATGGCGTCGAGTTTCCCGATACGCCTGATGCAGCCGGTTTGCCGCTGGTTGCCGATATGTCTTCCAATATCCTTTCACGGTTGGAAGATGTCGAAAAATTTGCCTTGATTTACGCCGGATCGCAGAAAAACATGGGGCCGGCCGGAGTGACCGTGGTGATTGTGCGTGATGATTTGATTGATCAACCCGACCGGCAATTACCGGCGGTTTTTAATTATCAATTACAAGCCAAAAGTGATTCCATGCTCAATACGCCGGCAACCTATAATTGGTATCTTCTGGATTTGGTTCTGCAATGGCTGAAAGAGCAAGGCGGTATCGCGGCGATTGAAAAAATCAATCAACGCAAGGCGGAGAAATTGTACCGGTTTATCGATCAATCCAGTCTGTACCGTAATCCGGTGGTGGCGCAGTGCCGGTCGAGAATGAATGTACCGTTTATATTGTCCGATGTCCAACTGGACAGCCTCTTCCTCAAGCAGGCTGAAGCCAATGGACTGTATAGCCTGAAAGGGCATCGTTCAGTTGGCGGAATGCGTGCCAGCTTATATAATGCAATGCCTGAAGCCGGTGTTGATGCCTTGATTCAGTTTATGGCTGAATTTGAACGGACCCATTAATCCAAAATCGTTTTTGCCGATGACCGATGTTGTACCTCTTTCTGAATTGAGAAACCGAATCGATCGTATCGATCAACAGATTCTGCAATTGATCAACCAGCGGGCTACGGTGGCAATGGAAGTCGCAAAAACCAAAATGGCCGAGGGTGAAGAAGGTTCTTTTTATCGGCCTGATCGCGAGGCCCTGGTATTGAGACGTATCAAGGAAATGAATCAGGGCCCTTTGGATGATGACACCGCAATGCGTTTTTTCCGTGAATTGATGTCAGCCTGCCTGGCTCTGGAAAAACCCTTGCAAGTCGCTTTTCTGGGTCCGGAAGGTACATTTACCCAACAGGCAGCGTTTAAACATTTCGGACATGCGGTACAGACTGTCCCGGCGGTTTCCATCAATGAAATTTTTACTTCGGTGGAGAATGCTTGCTGCCCGTTTGGTGTCGTACCGGTCGAAAATTCAACCGAAGGTATCATTTCCAATACCCTGGATCGGTTTGTACTTTCACCTTTGAAAATTTGTGGCGAAGTGGCGATACGGATTCACCACAACCTGATGGGGAAAGTGGATGGGTTTGAACAAGTCAAACGGATTTATTCACATCAGCAATCCTTCGCCCAGTGCCGGAAATGGCTGGATAAACATTTGCCGGATGTGCCAAGAAAGACTGTAAGCAGCAATGCGGAAGCGGCCCGCCGCGCCGCAACCGAAGCAGGCGCGGTTGCCATTGCCGGCGAAGTGGCGGCGGATTTGTATCAACTCGATATTTTGGCGCCGCATATCGAAGACGAGCTGGATAATACCACCCGCTTTCTCATTATCGGCACGCAGACGGCCGAGAGTACCGGCCACGATAAAACCAGTTTGTTGATATCGATGGGTAATCAGCCGGGTGCCCTGCATAAAATCCTGCAACCTTTCGCCCGGTATGGCATCAGCTTGACACGTATAGAGTCCCGTCCTTCCAAACAAGGGATTTGGGATTATGTGTTTTTTATCGACGTGGAAGGTCATTGCAATGATCAGCCGGTAAAAGAGGCATTGGCCGTTTTACGCCAGCATGTCACGATGTTGAAGGTTCTGGGTTCTTATCCTCAAGCGGTGTTATAAGCCTTGTCCTGCTCTGTATTATTTTTTTACCGACCGATCCCTTATGTCTGAATCATCATTTCCTTATGACCTGGCTGTTTCGGGTGTCCGCAGCCTGGTTCCCTATCAAGCCGGCAAACCGGTGAGCGAATTGCAACGCGAGATGGGTTTGCAACAGATTGTCAAACTGGCTTCCAATGAAAATCCACTGGGTCCCAGCCCGAAAGCGGTTGCGGCGATGCACAAGATCATGCCGGAATTGGCACGTTATCCGGATGGCAGTGGCTTTGAATTAAAACAGATACTTGCCGAAAAGCTCAATATAAAAAATGAACAAATTACCCTGGGTAATGGCTCCAATGAAATTCTGGAACTGTTGGCGCGAACCTTTTTGACTGCGGCGCATGAAGTGGTGTTTTCACAGCACGCGTTTGCGGTTTATCCTTTGGTTACGCAAGCGGTTGGGGCAACCGCCCGCATTGCGCCGGCAAAAAATTATGGCCATGACTTATCGGCCATGCAGGAACGGATCAATGATAAAACCCGTTTGGTATTTATTGCCAATCCGAACAATCCAACCGGTACTTATCTGAACGCTGCCGGGCTGGAAGCCTTTATCCGTCAGCTACCCAAAAACGTTTTATGCGTACTGGATGAAGCCTATTATGAGTATGTTGATGTACCGGATTATCCGCAAACCCTGAATTGGCTGGATAAATATCCGAATTTAATCATTACCCGGACGTTTTCCAAAGCCTATGGTCTGGCCGGTTTGCGCATCGGCTACAGTCTGTCCAGCCCTGAGATCGCCGATTTGTTGAATCGGGTCCGCCAGCCTTTTAATAATAACGCACTGGCTTTGGTTGCTGCCCAGGCAGCCTTGCAGGATGTGGATTATTTGCAGCGCAGTCTGGACAACAATAAACAGGGCATGGCTTTTTTGTGTTCGGCTTTTAGCGAAATGAATTTGCAATGGATACCTTCGGTGGCGAATTTTATCAGTCTGGATGTGCAACAGGATGGCCTGGCTTTGTATCAACGTTTGCTCGCCCGGGGGGTTATTGTCCGGCCGGTAGCCAATTACGAAATGCCAACCCATTTGCGCATCAGTATTGGCAGTGAAAGTGAGAACCGGTTTTTCGTTGACGCATTGAAGAGCGTATTGCACCATGTTCAATAAACTTTGTTTGATCGGCGTCGGTTTGATTGGGGGTTCGATGGCCCTGGCTGTCCGCCAGCAGGGCTTATGTCAGCATATTGTGGCATTGGGCCGGGAAGGGCATTTGCATAATCTTGCCAAAGCCCGGCATCTGGGCGTGATCGATGAATATTTCTGTGATCCGGAGCAAGCGCTAACCGGGGCGGAGTGTATTGTGATTGGTACACCGGTCGGGGCGATGCAACAAATATTTGCCCAGTTACAGCCGTATTGGTCACAGCAGGCGGTTTATACCGATGTGGGCAGTACCAAAGGCAGTGTCGTGGATGCGGCCCGGCAGGTTTTTGGTAAAGTGCCGGCTAATTTTGTTCCTGGACATCCGATTGCTGGCAAGGAACAAAGTGGCGTGACCGCCGCGGTTGCCGATTTATACCGGAACAAACGGGTGATATTGACACCTGTGGAAGAGACCCAGCCTGAAGCGTTACAAAAAATCCAGCAACTCTGGCAGGCGATCGGCGCTTCGGTTTCTCAGATGCAAGTCCGGCATCATGATGAGGTATTGGCGGCGACCAGTCATTTGCCGCATGTTTTGGCTTTTGCTTTGGTTGACTTGTTGGGACGTAAAGACGAGCAGGACGAAATTTTTAAATACGCAGCGGGAGGATTCAGGGACTTTACCCGTATCGCTTCCAGCGATCCAACCATGTGGCTGGATATTTGTCTGGCCAATCGGGCACAACTCATTCCCTTGATTCATCAGATGCAGGCAGAACTGGACGGGATGGCCCGTTTGTTGGAGGCTCAAGAGGGTCAGCAACTGTTTGCCAAATTTACTTATGCCAAAAATGCGCGGCAACGTTTTCTTGATCACAATAAAAATAATCATGTCTAAAACCATTACATTTACAGTGCAGCCTGGAGGTCGTTTAAACGGAGAAATCCGGGTTCCGGGCGATAAATCCATTTCCCATCGCTCTATCATGCTGGGTTCAATTGCCGAGGGCGTTACCCAGGTTTCCGGTTTTCTGGAAGCTGAGGACGCATTGGCCACCTTGCAGGCATTTCGGGCCATGGGGGTGTCGATCGATGGGCCGGAACAAGGCCGGGTTATGATTCATGGTGTGGGGTTGCGGGGCTTGCGGGCACCGGATGAACCCCTTTATCTGGGCAATTCCGGAACCTCGATGCGTTTGTTGGCCGGTTTGTTAGCGGGCCAATCCTTTGATACGACCTTGACCGGCGATGCGTCATTATCCAAACGGCCGATGAAACGGGTCACGCTGCCGCTGGCGCAGATGGGTGCGAACATTGAGACCAATAATGATGGTACGGCGCCCCTGCATATCAAAGGAGCTTGTTCATTGCAGGGTATTCGTTACGATATGCCGGTGGCCAGTGCCCAGGTAAAATCCTGTTTGTTGCTGGCAGGGCTTTATGCACAAGGCGAAACCGAGGTAATCGAACCGGCGCCGACACGCGATCATACCGAAAGGATGCTGGCCGGTTTTGGTTTTCCGGTGGAACGTGAAGCCAACCGGGTGATATTACGTCCCGGTGGCCGCCTGCAAGCAACAAATATCGATGTACCCAGCGATATTTCCTCGTCGGCATTTTTCCTGGTCGGAGCGTCAATCGCGCCGGGATCGGATATTGTCTTGCGGCATGTGGGCATTAATCCAACCCGTACCGGCGTATTGGAAATATTACGGCTTATGGGAGCGGATATTCAGATATTGAATGAACGCCTGGTGGGCGGCGAACCGGTGGCTGATTTGCATGTTCGTTCAAGTCAATTGCACGGTATTGATATTCCTGAGCATTTGGTACCATTGGCGATCGATGAATTTCCGGTGTTGTTTGTCGCCGCGGCTTGTGCGCAGGGACAAACCCGGCTCACCGGTGCGAAAGAATTGCGCGTCAAGGAAAGTGACCGCATCCAGGTGATGGCGGATGGTTTGCTTGAGCTGGGTGTCGATGCCAGGCCAACTGAAGATGGCATGGTGATTCAAGGTGGTCGTATGGGTGGTGGTGAAGTGTTTTCACATGCGGATCACCGCATTGCCATGTCGTTTGCGATAGCGGGTCTGCGGGCCGGTGCGCCGATTGTGATTGCCGATTGTGCCAACGTCAATACTTCCTTTCCGGGGTTTGTCGATCTTGCCGCCGGTTTGGGTTTGAAAATTGATAGTGAGGTGAGCTGATGCCGGTTCCGGTTTTGACCATCGATGGACCTAGCGGTTCAGGCAAAGGTACGGTAAGCCGGGCGCTGGCCAAAAAACTGGGTTGGCATTATCTGGACAGCGGCGCTATTTACCGGGCACTGGCGATTGCCGTGTTGGATGCCGGCATTGATTTGCAGGATGTGCCCGCTATTGTTGATATCGCCCGGCAAATGCAGCTTCAATTTGAATGTGGTGATGAGCTTTGTGTTTTTTTGAATGGTGAAGAGATTAGCGGGCGTTTGCCAACCGAAGCCACCGGTAATCATGCCTCAAAAATTGCCACCTTGCCGGAGGTGCGGGCAGTGTTGCTGCAAAAACAGCGCGATTTCCAAAAAGCCCCCGGTTTGGTTGCGGACGGGCGTGACATGGGAACCGTTGTTTTTCCGAAAGCACCTTATAAGGTTTTTCTAACCGCAAGTGCTGCTGAAAGAGCGCAAAGAAGATATAAACAGTTGATAGAGAAAGGAATTGATGCTAACCTTATACGCTTGACTGAAGAGATAGAAGAGCGGGATCGGCGCGATCAGGAACGGCAAACAGCGCCTTTACGGCCAGCCGATGAGGCTTATTATCTGGATTCTACCGATAGGCCGGTGGAGGAAGTCATAACGCAGATATTGAATTTTGTCCGTTGAAGGATTTTGGGTGGGTTATCCAACGAATGATAGTTTGTGGATAACTGTTTTTTATTAATTTTATCGTAAAACATCGCCTGTTTGAAGCAAAGCAGGTGCGGGAAAGAAAGAATATGAGCGAAAGCTTTGCAGAATTATTTGAAGAAAGTCTGGCCAGGACGGAAATGCGTCCTGGCGCAATGTTAACCGGAACTGTCGTTGATATCGAAAATGACAAAATCATCGTCAATGCCGGACTTAAATCCGAAGGTGTCATTCCTAAATGGCAATTTTTAAATGCTGACGGTGAACTGGAAGTCCAGGTCGGTGACGAAGTTGAGGTCGCCCTGGACCTGATTGAAGACGGTTTGGGGGCAACATTGCTTTCCCGCGATAAAGCCAAGAAAAACAAGGCCTGGATTGAACTGGAAAAGGCCTTTGCCGAAGATCGGACGGTTACCGGCCGCATTACCGGAAAGGTTCGGGGTGGTTTTACTGTTGCCGTTGGCGCGTTGCGTGCTTTCCTGCCGGGTTCGCTGGTTGACGTACGTCCTATCCGGGATACGACTTTTCTGGAAGGCCGGGATCTGGAATTCAAGGTCATCAAAATCGATCAGAAACGGAACAATGTGGTTTTGTCCAGACGGGCGGTTGTCGAGTCGGAATACAGTGCGGAAAGAGAGCAGTTACTCGAATCCCTGCACGATGGCGCTATTGTCACCGGCATTGTCAAGAACCTGACCGATTATGGTGCGTTTATTGATTTGGGCGGGGTCGATGGTCTGTTGCACATTACCGATATGGCCTGGCGCCGGGTGCGTCATCCTTCCGAATGTGTGGAAATCGGTCAGGAAGTGCAAGTCAAGGTACTTAAATTTGACAAGGAAAAAAGCCGTGTTTCACTCGGCATGAAGCAGATGGGTGAAGATCCATGGACCAATATCGCACGCCGTTATCCGGCTGGAACCCGGGTTTTTGGCAAAGTCAACAATCTGACCGATTACGGTTGTTTTGTTGAAATCGAGGAAGGTGTTGAAGGTTTGGTACACGTTTCCGAAATGGACTGGACCAACAAGAATGTCAATCCGGCCAAAGTGGTTCAACTCGGCGATGAAGTCGAGGTCATGGTGCTGGAAATCGATGAAGAGCGTCGTCGTATTTCTCTGGGCATGAAACAATGTCAACCGAATCCATGGGATGAGTTCGCGGCAACCCATAACAAGGGCGATAAAATTTCCGGAAAAATCAAATCGATTACCGATTTTGGTATTTTTATCGGTCTCGATGGCGGTATCGATGGTTTGGTTCATATGTCCGATATTTCCTGGAGTGAACCGGGCGAATCAGCGATTCGCAACTATAAACGCGGTGATGAGGTTGAGACGATTATCCTGGCAGTTGATGCCGAGCGTGAGCGTATCTCGTTAGGTATCAAGCAACTGGAACAGGATCCTTTCCAGAACTTCCTGGCCGTGCATGAAAAAGGCAGCATCGTTAAAGGTACCATCAAGGAAGTTGATGCCAAAGGCGCTGTTGTGACACTGGCCGAAAATGTCGAAGGTTATATACGCGCTTCCGAAATTCAGCGTGATCGGGTTGAAGATGCCCGCACTTTGCTGAAAGAAGGTGATGAAGTGGAAGCCAAGTTTATTGGTGTTGACAAAAAGAGCAAAACCATTTCTCTGTCAATAAAAGCCAAGGAACAGGAAGCTGAAGCTGCGGCGATTAAGGATTATTCTCAACAGGCTGCAGGTACACCAACACTTGGTGATCTCTTCAAGCAGATAGATAAATAATTGTAACGATTCAGTTGAGTTGAATTTTAAGTAATCAATACGCTGAATTATTACAAATAATTAAGGGACAAATTGTGGCGTTTTATTCTGATTAAGAACAACTGCGCTATTGTTTGTTGCCTTGCTGAACCCGGCTCTTTAGGTTTTATATTGAGCCGGGGCTCGGAATGGACCCGTTTTGTTGCTTTTAAATGAACAGAACGGGTTTGTTCATATTGATGATGCTAAACTATAAAAGTTATAACTGACAGGACTGTGTTATTCAGGATGCAGGCCATGAATTTTATTTGTAAGGATAGACTGTGACAAAATCTGAATTAATAGAAGCTCTCGCAAAAAAACAACCCCATCTGGCGCAAAAAGATGTCGAACTTGCCGTGCGCTGTATTATTGAGCATATGGCGCAGGCTTTGGCATCTGGAGAGCGGATAGAAATCAGAGGTTTTGGCAGCTTTTCACTGCATTATCGTTCGCCCCGCATTGGCCGAAACCCTAAAACGGGTGATTCAGTGGCTTTGTCATCAAAATATGTGCCCCATTTCAAACCGGGGAAAGAGCTGCGCGACAGAGTCAATGCATCACGCGGAAAATGTGAAATTATCGACTAAAATTACATTATGACAGCGCTTGTACAATGAAAATATTGCTTTTGATCTTTTTTACTCTGGTTTTTTTTGTAGCGCTGGTTTTTTCGGTTCTTAATTTTCATTCGGTACAGATTAATTTGTATTTTGCTTCTCTTTCCATGCCATTGGCATTAGTGTTGACGCTAGAGTTATTGGCGGGAATTGTCATTGGCGTATTGGCCATGTATATCCGCATCATCAAGCTGAAAATTCAATATACAAAAACCAACAAAAGATCATCTTAGAAAGTGTTTGGAAACTCCAGTCAAATTTGTAATGGCTAACCCTTGATGTGAATTTAACCCTTATTTTGCAATGTGGTGGGTTAATTGAGTTATACTCTGCGCGGTCACGGATGCGGAAAATGAATCGACCATCGGGGCGCGAAACGCCTGTCACCTGGAATATTTAGATTGCGGGTGGCAGGCGGATTGAAGTCCCCAGGCATTCCGGCGACGTCCAAAATTCCGCAAGCCCAGCCCTTCCACGGAAGAGCTGGGCAAGCCTGTCTGCCAACAGGCAGGCGGGGCCGCGTGCAATAAACCTTGCCGGTATTTCAAGCGATCAATGACATCCCTGTCACTGGATTCCGCCAGTCCGCGATGGGTACAGTCTTTAATCAATATTTCATAACCTTAATCGCTGAATAAAAGCTGGTAACGGCGTGCCGACTGTTCAGGGCATTCATTGAACAAGCCGCCGATAACCGCCAGCATGTTGGCGCCAGCGGCAAGCAGTTGGGGCGCATTTTCGGGCAGGATGCCACCAATTGCAACAACAGGTATCGTTATCCGGGTTTTTGCCTGTCGCAGAATATCGATATGAGCCGGCGAGGCCAGAGGTTTTGAAGAAGATGGGAAAAAACGGCCAAATGCAACATAACTGGCGCCCAGATTTTCCGCTTCCAAGGCCCGGTTCAGATCGTTATAACAGGAAATACCGATGATCATTTCCGGCCCCAGGCGTTTTCTGGCCTGTACAATATCGGTATCGTTCTTGCCCAGATGTACCCCGTCAGCGCCAATGGTTTCTGCGAGATCAATCCGATCATTGATGATCAGGGGAATGTTGGCGGTTCGGCATATCTGCAAAAGCTGTCTGGCCAGATGAATATTGCTTTTTGGGCGTTTGTCCCGATATTGAAGCATACAGGCGCCACCTTTGATAATAGCAATCACATCATCAATGATTTGGGCGTCGGTTTTGGCCTGGGTCGGGGTGATGGCGTACAGGCCCTTGCCGGGTAATTTCATGGATTTATCAGCCCCGATCTGGTAAATATTGACCATGACCCGGTTTAAACGCGGTCTGTAATGATCGCCAGGTAAATTCCTGGGACCGGGCAACGGCTTCGGCGACGCTCAAGCCACGGGCGAGTAATGCGGCAATGCTGGCCGCCAGGGTGCAACCGGAACCATGATAGCTGTGCGGCAGTCTTTCCCAGCTGTATTCAGCAATTTTTTGCCGGTTGAAAAAAAGCTGATTGATGACCGGGCCGGTTTGTTCATGGGTTCCGGTTATCAATACATAGTCACAGCCTTTGTCGAGCAGGTTCAGACCACATTGTTCGAGACGGCTTGCGTCCGTTGCCAAAATTCTGGCTTCCTGGCTGTTGGGGGTTAGCAAGGTTGTGCACGGAAGCAGTAATTCCCGAATGGCTGTGATGAGTTCTTCATCGGCAAGTGAGCTGCCGCCGCCAGCGGCCAGAACCGGATCGAACACAACCGGGATAGCCGGATATTGTTGCAAGACGGCATGAACGGCCTGGGCGGTTTCATAATGGCCCAGTAAACCGATTTTAAAGGCGCTGATTTTAATGTCGTTCAGCAGGGTGCTGGCCTGTTTGTAAACGTCCTCCGGTTTTTGGACAAGCAGACGGCGTACATTGTGGCTGTCTTGTTCGGTCAATGCGGTAATGATACTACAGGCATGGGCACGGTGATGCAGAATGGCTTCAATATCGGCTTGCACGCCGGCACCACCGCTTGGGTCGTGGCCGGAGAAGCAAAGCACGATATTCGGAGGGCTGCGCGTCATCGCTCTGAAGCGGCTGATTGTATTACACGATGCTGATCTGCAAGCATTGGAATATTCTGTTTACAATCAGTAAACATCGCGTTGATAACGTTTGGCGTCGATCATGCGGTTCAGATAGGCTTCAGCTTCCTCCGGGCTGTTGCCGCCTTCATTGCGAATAATTTCCAGCAAGGCTTGGTGAACATCGTTGGCCATGCGGGAAGCATCGCCGCAAACATAAAAGTAAGCGCCTTCTTCAAGCCATTGAAAGAGTTCCGCCGCTTGTTCAAGAATGCGGGTTTGCACATAGATTTTTTGTTCCTGATCCCTTGAAAAAGCCAAGCTCAGATGGGTCAGCAAACCCTCGCTCTGATATTGCTCCAGGGTTTCGCCATAAAGATAGTCGGTTGCCTGATGTTGATCGCCAAAAAACAGCCAGTTTTTCCCTTTTGCGCCGCTTGCCTTGCGTTCTTGCAGGAAGGCGCAGAAAGGTGCCAGTCCGGTGCCCGGGCCAACCATAATAACCGGGGTATCCGGATTATCGGGCAGGCGGAAATTCTTGTTGACTTGCACATAAATCGCCAGTTTTTCACCCGGTTGGATGCGTTCGGCGAGAAAGGTTGAACAAACGCCTTCACGATTGCGGCCAAAACTTTGATAGCGTACGGCTCCGACCAGTAAATGCACTTGCCCGGGATGAGCGCTCAAACTGGAAGCGATGGAGTACAAACGGCCCGGGATACGCCTGAGAATATCGGTAAATTGTTGCGCCGACAGTTTTTCAGCGGCGGGATATTCTTCGATCAGATCGAGAATTTGCCGCCCCCAGGTATAGTCGTTAAATTCCTGTTTGTGGTTATCGTCGAGCAGGGTTTTGAGTTCTTCGCTGCCTGTCAAATCGGCGTATTTTTCCATATTGACCCGGCTTAAGGCGGTGATATCCAGCTTTTCAATGAAGGCGTCACGTACAGGCAGGGTTTCCTTGCCTATCGTGACGGCTTCGGTGCCATCCAGTTTCAATGCCGTTAACAATTCATCGACATAAGCGGGATTATTCAAGGGGTAGACCCCCAGTGCATCACCGGGTGTATAGCTCAAACCGGAGTCACCCAGATCGATTTCAATATGCCGGGTTTCTTTCGCCGAGCCTTCGCCGTTCAGATTGATATTGCGCAATACCGCGGCATGGTAGGGGTTGGTTTTGGAAAATTTGCTTTTGCCGGCGCTTTTGCGGCTTTCGCCGCTGGCCGCAGGTGTACCGCCTGCTTGTTCGGCCAGGCTTTGGTAAGCGGCCAATACCGCTTCGGCCCAGCTTTGCGCCGGTTTTTCAAAATCAATATCGGCATCGACGCGATCCAGAATCCGGGTGGCGCCGGCCTGTTCCAGAAACCGGTCAAAATCCTTGCCGGTTTTACAGAAAAACTCATAACTGCTGTCACCTAAGGCAAACACGGCAAATTTCAGCTTCTCCAGGCGGGGCGCGTCATCACTGCCCAGAAAATGATGCAATTTTTCAGCCGCAACCGGTGGATCGCCTTCACCATGTGTACTGACGATAATAAACAGGATTTCTTCGTTGACGATGTCGGCAGGATCGAAGTCGGCCATATCGATAACGCGGCTGTTAAAACCTTTTGTTTGGGCCTGTTCATGCAGCTCTTCGGCCAGGCCTTCACCATTGCCGGTTTGTGAACCATACAACAAGGTCATACGCGGCAGGGTTGGCGCGGCTGTGGTGGCGGTCGCTCCCAACAGGGAAGGTTGTCCACTCAAGGCGGCAAAATAACCACTGATCCAGGCGGCCTGGGTCGGTGACAAGGGCGTAGCGAGCAGGTTTTGCAAGGAAGCACTTTGTTCAGGTGTCAATAAAGCGCCGGCTACAGGCGTGCTATCTTGCATCGACATGGGGGCAGGCCGTGATGTCATGACAGAACCGTCTTCAGCCAGCGGGCCTTCAATTTCAACGGTCAAATGTTTGGAGAGCGGCATACCCGAACCGGCGGTGTCTTCATCCATGAACAAACTCGAGGTTGGACCATAAGCCATGAAAATCAGACCGGCTGTCGGGTCAGAGCCTTTACGCTCTTTGCAGGACACGATCGCCTCGCTGCCATTTTCCGATTTCAGACGGATTTTATCGCCTTTTTTGAGTCCCAGTCGCGTCATATCATCCCGATGCAGTTCAACGGTTGAGGTTTCGTCACGATAGTCGGTTTTCAGCTTTCCGGCATTGAGTGAGGTGCCTTGCCGACTGGTGCGAACCGGAATCAGGGTCATGGTTTCAGCCATAGAATTCTCCAAGGATTATTATCACCCGCTAAGAATAAAAAAATCGGTGTCATAACACAACTAAATTAACAAATAAACCGGATAAATTATTTTTTCTTCCCATATTGAAAAAAAACAGGTATGTTTATTCATCAGACGCGAACGGGAATGTTTGCCAAACAAATCATAACAAGCGATTGACGGCTTCTTACATTGGAAAAGCCTGTAACCGATGAGGACAATGCGATGAGCGAAAATCCCGAAACCATAAAAAATGCGGTCTGTACATTTTGCGGCTGTGTTTGTGATGATATTGAATTGACCGTTGCCAAAGACGGTAAACGTGTGACCAAGGCGGGCAATGCCTGCCAACTGGGGCGGGCCTGGTTTTTGGAACACAAGGTCGATGACTATCCGGTCGCTATGATTGATGGCCAGGAAGTTTCTGTCGAAGAAGCGGTCGAAGAAGCCGCGCAAATTCTGGTCAATGCCAAATTTCCGGCAATTTATGGTTTAAGTGATACCACCTGTGAGGCGCAGAGGCAGGCCGTGGCGATAGCCGACTACATGAATGGCAATATCGATACCACCTCTTCGGTGTGCCATGGTCCCAGCGGCATGGCGTTTCAGGGGGTTGGCGAAAGTACCGCCAGCCTTGGCGAAATAAAAAACCGGGCCGATTTTGTCTTGTACTGGGGGGCCAATCCGGCAGAAGCCCATCCACGTCATTTTATGCGTTATTCGGTGAATCCAAAAGGTATGCATGTGCCCAATGGACGGGATGACCGGACCATTGTTGTCGTGGATGTGCGGGCGACGCAAACATCGGCTTTGGCGGATATTTTCCTGCAACTCAAACCGGGCAGTGACTTTGAAGTGCTTTGGGCTCTGCGTGCCCTGGTCAGAGGCAAAGTGGTTGATGATACGCTTGAGGCGCGTTGCGGTGTTGCGATGGAGACACTGCGTGATTTGGCCGAGCGCATGAAAAACTGTCAGTTCGGGGTGCTGTTTTTTGGCATGGGTCTGACCATGACCCGGGGACGGCATTTCAATACCGGCGCCTTGCTGGCTTTGGCGACCGATTTGAATCAGTATACCCATTTCGTTGCCAATCCGGTGCGAGGGCATGGCAATGTGACCGGGGCTGATAATGTGGTTTCCTGGCAAACCGGTTATCCTTTTGCGGTCAATTTTAATCGGGGTTATCCACGTTTCAATCCGGGTGAATTTACCGCGACCGATATTTTGGCGCGAGGTGATGCCGATGCCTTGATGGTGATTGCCAGTGATCCGGCGGCCAATTTTTCACGTAAATCAATTGAGCATATCAAAAAAATTCCGGTTATCAGTCTGGATCCAAAACCGACCTTCACCAGTCAGTTGGCGAAAGTTGCATTCACCACGGCAACTTATGGTATCAATGTCAGTGGTACGGTTTACCGGATGGATAATGTGGCCTTGACCTTGAGGCCGGCTTTTGCATCGCCCTTTCCAGGCGATGAAGAAATTCTGCGGGCGATTAAAGAAAGAATTTGTCAACTAAAGGGTATTAAACCGAAGAAAAGCGTTGCGGCGTAATCTGTAACGGCATTTTGTGTCATCAATCAGGAGGTATCATGTCTTGTGCGCTACATATTAAGAATGGAAAAGTATATGACCCGATCAATCGAATCGATGGTGAAATAAAGGACATTTATATCCAGGATGGAAAAATTGTTGCCTCCCTGCCGCCCGATGCAAAATGTATTGACGCGCAGGGCATGGTTGTGATGCCGGGAGGCGTTGATATGCATTGCCATATCGCCGGGCACAAGGTGAACATGGCGCGCAAGTTTTTACCGGAAAATCACCGCCGTGATGTTTCGCCCCGGGTGGGTGAATTGCGTTCCGGTACCGGGGGCACCGTGCCCTCGACTTTTACGACCGGTTACCGCTACGCGACCCTGGGTTATACAACGGCTATGGAGGCTGCGATACCGCCGTTGGGGGCGCGGCATACCCTGGAAGAGTTACATGACACGCCGGTACTCGACAAGGGTTTTTATGTCTTGCTGGCAAACAATGTTTGTTTGAACCAGTTACTGGAAAAAGGCAAAATGCAGGAGTTCCGCGAAGCGGTGGCTTGGTGGCTGAATGCTTCCAGGGCTTATGCAATCAAGCTGGTCAATCCGGGTGGCGATGAACCCTGGAAAGGGCATAAAAATTCCAATGTGCATAATCTGGATGAGACGATCAGCGGTTTCGATCTGACCCCGCGCAAAATCATCAAAGCCTTGATCGATGTCAGCAACGACCTGGGTCTGCCGCATCCGGCGCATATCCATTGCAATAATCTGGGCCACAGCGGTAATTATGCAACCACCCTGGAAACGATGAAAACCGCCGAAGGACGCCGGCTGCATATCACCCATATTCAGTTTCACAGCTATGGTGGTGAAGTAGGCAAGAACCCCACATCCAGGGCAAGGGAAATTTCCGATTTTGTCAACAATAACCCGAACATCAGTGCCGATGTCGGGCAGGTGATGTTTGGTGAAGCGACGATTATGACCGGTGATGCTCCATTGACCTGGGTATTACGTAACATGACCGATAAAAAATGGATCAATGCCGACACCGAATGTGAGAGCGGCTGCGGCATCATTCCATTTTCCTATCAGGAACATGTTTATACCCATGCCTTGCAGTGGGCGATTGGGTTGGAACTGTTTTTATTGTCGGAAGACCCCTGGCGCATGGTGTTGTCCACCGACCATCCCAATGGTGGATCGTTTGCCAATTATCCAAAATTGATTCGCTTGCTGATGGACAAAGACTTTCGTAATGCGCAGGCGGCCAAGGCCAATCCCAAAGCGATTGCCAATACCCAATTGCTGGATATCGATCGTGAATTCAGTTTGCAGGAAATCGCTATTGTTACCCGTGCCGGTCCGGCGCGCTTGTTGGGTTTGCAGAACAAGGGCCATTTAGGCGTCGGCGCTGATGCGGATATTACCTTGTACGATGAAATGGAAGATAAAGAGGCCATGTTCAATGTGGCGCGTTATGTGATCAAAAGTGGTGAACTGTTTATCAATAATCATGAGTTCTGTGCGGACTATCTGGGGCGAACCCTGCATGTTGCGCCAGAGTATGACAAGGCCATTGAAGAGACCATCAAACCCTTTTTTGAAGACTATTATTCAATCCAGTTCGAGAATTACCCCGTTGATGAGCGTTACACGCAAGGCGGTGAATTTATTTCCACAGCGGCCCGGTAAGCCGGACGGTTATAAAAACAACAACAAACAATCAAGTAATAGAAAGCAATGTTTATTGAATCGACGGAAATCATTGATACATTTGCCGAGGCATTCAGCCTTTGGGGCACACGGGTTGTTATTACCGCGGAAACAGACAAATGGGCGTTGGCAGCGGCGCGAGCCATAACCGGATTTGCCACCTCGGTCATCGGTTGCCGCTGCGAGGCCGGCATAGAACAAACCCTGACGGCCGAAGAAACGCCGGATGGCCGACCTGGTGTGAGTGTTTTATTGTTTGCCGGTAGTGCCAAAGGGGTTGGCAATCGTTTGGTGGAACGCATTGGTCAATGCGTTATGACGTGCCCGACAACGGCTTGTTTTAACGGTCTGGATGCAGAGGAAAAAGTCATCGTCGGTGGCAAGTTGCGCTATTTTGGTGACGGTTATCAGGCCAGCAAGGTATTGGGTAATCAGCGCTTATGGCGCATTCCGGTCATGGAAGGGGAGTTTTTGGTCGAGGAATCCTTCGCGGTACAACCAGCGGTTGGCGGTGGTAATATCCTGGTGCTTGGGCAGGATTTGCGAAGTACCTTACGGGCAGTGGAAGCGGCAGCGGAAGCAATGCGTGTGCCCGGCGTCATTTTGCCATTTCCCGATGGTGTGGTGCGTAGTGGCAGCAAGCCAGGTTCGCGTTATAAAAGTTTACCCGCTTCAACCAATGATGCTTATTGTCCTTCGCTCAGGGGCTGCGTGCCAAAAACGGATTTGCCCGATGATGTGAGTTGTGTGCTGGAACTGGTTGTTGATGGTCTGGATGAACCAGCGGTTGCCGAATCCATGCGCCGGGGCATTCATGCCGCAGCCGGAGAAGGCATTGTGCAGATTAGCGCGGGTAATTATGGCGGTAATTTGGGACAGTACCATTTGGGCTTACACGATATATTGCAGGGGTGATGATGAAATTAAGTTTACATACGCAACCGGATGTTCCTCTGGAAACCGAAGTCATTTCACCGGACCGGCTGGCGGGTAAAACGGCCCAAGAGGTCGCCGCGTTGCCGGTTTTTCATGGCAATCGAGCCTTACAGCTTGGTGATTTTTTTGATATTTCGGAGGACAGCAAAGACGATACGGTTGAACTGACGGGTGATCTATCCAAGGTTAAATTAATTGGCAGTGATATGAGCTATGGCCGTTTGAAAATATCCGGTGATGTCGGTGATCATCTTGGTGCCGGTATGAGCGGTGGTGAAATTACTGTCAATGGCAATACCGGTGACTGGGTGGGTCGGGAAATGAGCGGCGGCCGCATCACGATTAAAGGCAATGCCGGGCATATGGTTGGCAGTGCGGTACGGGGCGCGCCGGCCGGTATGCAGGGCGGCGAAATTCTGGTTTTTGGCAATGTGAAAAACGAGGCCGGAAACGGTATGCGCCGGGGCTTGATTGTCATTGGCGGCAATAGTGGCGATTTTGCCGGCGTCAATATGAAAGCCGGAACCATCCTTGTGTTGGGTCAGCTTGGAAAATGTCCCGGTGCGAGCATGGTGCGCGGCAGTATTGTCTGTATGCAGGCGGCCGAATTATTACCGACATTCACTTATAATACGACTTACCAGCCCTCGATGTTAAGAAATTTGTTGATTTATATACGCAAATTGGGGTTTTCCCTGCAAGATGACTATATCTCGGGGAATTATCAGCGCTGGAGCGGGGATTCGATAGAACTGAACAAGGGCGAGATTTTTCTTTATGCGGGCGATTGACGGGATTTTTGACCGCTGATAAAGTGAACAGGACACAGAAATACCGCATATTGTGGCCGGCAAGTTGGCCCCCTTGGGTTCATTGCCATTAAGTTAAGCCCTTTTGTTGAATGGATTTATGGATGTAGGTGCGGATTTATCCAGCCATTCGCAGAAAAGCTGGATTTATCCGCACAGTACGACAAGCCGCATCGGCACCCAAATCATATTTTCTTAATGGCAGTGCCCCTGGGTCAGGGTTCCGGCAATCCCTGCCGGAATGAAATTTACCTGCCGGTAGTGCCTCAATCGCTGTCGATCAACAAACGGTAATCACCCAGTGGCCGCTGAAAGGTAAAACGAAAAGGCGTCACAACAAAGGCATGGTAAGTCTTTCCCAGAGCGTCATGAGGTTCGGGGATGGTGGCCAATGCCGAGATGGGGGCGCAGGCTAAAAACAAACCGGTACTGAAAGCGCTGCCCAGTAAACCGATGGGTCTTAAAACAAGCTCGGGAAGCATTCCAGTTTGTCCGGTTTCCTGGGCAAATCCCGGTGTGGCCGAAAAAGCGAACAGTAGTATTGTAATTTTTAATAATTTTCTTGACATGTCTTTTACCTGATTGGCTAGTGCAGCACCAATTTTCTTTTGATTGATGTATTAACTCATAATATATTAAATGCAAATTCAAGCTATTTAAATAGTCACTAGAAATTGGTGCTGTACTGGAGTGATGATTATAAAAATCTTAAACCAAAATGGATATTTTTTTATATAAAGTTGCTTGAATGCAGGAACAAACGGATCGCTATCAGCGTCGACGCAAATTCATCACCGTAACGCTCAATACCGCAATTGATTGTTTCATCAGGCTGGATCAGCTGGTAGTCGGGCAAACCTTGTTGGCTGAAAAAGGTCAGTATTTTGCGGCCGGAAAAGGGGTTAATGTCGCTAAAACCCTGGCCGCTCTGGGTTATGAAACGCATGTTCTGGGCTTTGTCGGGCAACAATCGCTGGGGTTGTTCAATGGGCTGAATAGTGGGTTATTGAAAACCGATTATTGTATCGTCAAAGGCCATACCCGCATCAATATAACCTTGTCCGATGGCCAAGGCCATACTGAGACGCATATCCGAACCCCTGGTTTTTCGGTAACGGCTGAAGACTGCCAGCTATTGATGAATCAGTTAGTAAAAGATATTTCTCCTCAAGATGTCGTTATATTATCAGGGAGTTTGCCAGAAGGAGTCGGCACAGATTTTTATGCCGGACTGATTGAATTATGCCACAAATATTCGGCTATTGTTTTTTTGGATACCAATGGTTCGGGTTTGGCGCAGGCAATAAAAGCGAAACCGTTTTTGATCAAACCGAATCAGCAGGAATTTGAGGCTTTGATTGGGCAAAAATTTACGGATGAGCGATCTATTGTCGAGGCAGCGCGGGAACTGATTGCTTCGGGTATTGAACAGGTTGTGGTATCCCGGGCTGAAAAGGGCGCCATTATCGTGGACAGGCGGCATGCATTTATCGGGGCATTGGAGCAGCAGGATTTCACCTGCCCGATCAGTTCGGTCGGTTGCGGTGATGCCATGGTTGCGGGTCTGGTGATTGCCAAACAACAAAACTATAATTTAGCCGAATCGATTCGGCTGGGAATGGCTTGTGGTTCGGCGAATCTGTATACGCCGGAAGCGGGCCGAATCAGTCATCGGAAAATGATACAACTCAACAAAAAAATCGGGATATCGACTATCAAATGAACAAGGAAAACCGGTTGGAGGAATTGCCACCTTTGCGGCACAATACTTCTTTTTTACGTTTTCTTATTACCCAGGCGCTGGGTGCATTCAACGACAATGTGTTCAAGCAATTGGTATTGTTGCTTGGCGTTGGTTTTATCGCATCCGGTGTGGAATATCAGGCGCTGGTACAGTTTTTGTTCGCTTTGCCTTTTCTGCTTTTTTCGGGACTGGCCGGGGATATCGCCGACAGGTTCAGTAAAGGCGGGTTGATGGTCATTTGCAAAATCGCCGAGGTCATTATCGCGTTGCTTGGTGTTGGCGCATTTTTACTGGGTACAGGTATGACGGCCGGAACAAGCGGTCAAATACCTTTATATCTCTGGCTGTTGGCCGGAGTGGTATTTTTGCTGGGAACACAAAGCGCATTTTTCGGCCCCCCAAAATACGGCGGATTGCCCGAACTGGTGCGTGCGGATGATTTGGCGCCGGCAACCGGGTTGACTCAGATGACGACCTTTTTGTCCATTATTTTGGGCGTTACGGTTGCGGGTTTGCTCGCCGATTTATTGGTGGGGCGCATGTATTGGGCCGGTCTGATTACGGTCAGCATCGCCTTGCTGGGTACCTGGGCTGCTTTGGGTATCAAGCGCAATCCGGCAGCCGATGGCCAAAGACGTCTGTCCCTGCGTTCGTTTAGCCATGTTTTCGGCACGCTTTATACAATTTTTCGTAATGATCCGTTAATGGCCCGGGTTATTCTGATTTATTCGTGGTTCTGGTTTGTCGGCGGTATTACCTTGACGGCGGCGAATGCGTTTGGCCGTTTCCAATTGGGAATGAACAATTTTACAACCAGTTTGATGGTTGCCGCCATATCACTGGGCATTGCCGCCGGTAGCGTGCTGGTTGGCCGGCTGTCTTCTGGCAAAGTGCGTATAAGTCTGATTGTTCCCGCCGTGATGGTGTTGGTTATCTGTCTGTTTGCATTGTCTTCGCTGCCGGTACACAGCCCGACAAGTGCCGAGATTGAATTATTCAATCAAATCAAAAATACCCAGCCGGTGAGTCCGGTTTTTCCACTCGCCGGACAAGCTGTGCGCATATCAGCATTTGTATTGTTTTTTCTGTTGGGCTTTGCGGCAGGTTTTTACTCCGTGCCCTTGTTGGCTTTTATTCAGGCCAGGCCAAGCCCAAGTGAAAAGGGGCGGGTATTTGCAGCGGTAAATTGGTTGAACTGGATTTTCATTATGCTGTCGGCTATAACTTATGGAATTGGTATAACCCTGTCAGCCAATCGAGCCAATTTATTGTTTGCTGTACTGGGTTTGGCAAGTTTGTTGGTTGGTATCGTTTTATTGCCTGGCATGTTCCGTATTCTGGAACGCGAAAGGCCAGATTTTGTATTCATCAGGTCGAAAAATTGAGATGTGCAGATAAAAGGTAGCAACTGCAAATAACACGTTGAATCCAGTTTATTCTTGTTAAAACGCGGCTGATTTCCATGCCAGGTAAAATAATGGTATTTGCAAACAGTACAAGACTTTTTTTTATTAAACTGGTATAAGTATTCGGTAATGCGCTTTAAGGCTGATTGTTCCTTTACCTTCAATTGGGGTTTGGATTATGATTCCGATACAATAATAATTTCTTTTGCAAATTGGAGCACAACATTATGGCAAAAAGTATATTTGAACATATCTCGGCTTTGTTCAACAGTCCGTGGCCAGGATTTGATATCGAACCCGAACCCGAGGCAACAAAATCCGTTTCACCGGATGGCATGACCGGCGTGGAAAGATATTTGGCGAAAAAAGCGGAACAAGAAGCGCCACAACCAACGAGTGTAGAAAAATATCTGGCCCGACACGCTCAGTCAAAAGAACCGTCATCAGCTATGACAGGGGTGGAAAAATATTTGGCGAAACAGGCGGCATCTGCGCCGGTAAAAGTAACACCTGTGACCGGCGTAGAAAAATATCTGGCCAGGCAAGCTGCCTTATCGAAACAAAAGCCGGCAAAACCAGTAAGTAGTGTCGATAAATATCTTGCAAAAAAGGTGTCAGAAAAAAAAAATGTAGAACCGAGCGGGGTTGAGAAATATTTAGCCAAACAGACAACGCCTGTAAAACCTGCCGCAGTTATTGTCAGCGACGAGACTGAAGCATCTGATTCTTCCTTGGAAGAACCGGCAGAGCCACAAGACACCGAACAACCGGAAACAAGTTCGCTTGCCGATGATCAATGTCCGCAAGACGGGAACATAATAGACGAGGTTGAAGCCGACAAAGCATCTGAAACGGTTGAGTTGTCAGAAGAAGCGAAAATACCTGATGTAATCGATCTTGCCGAAAATGCAACTCAGTGCCAGGCGGCCACGGCCAAAGGAACCCAATGTAAACGTACCACCCAGTTGACAACTCTGGAGCGCACGATAAATAAACAAAAATATCGCTTCTCGGTTTGTAGTCAGCACAACACAAAAAACTTTAAACCCTTTTCAGGGGTTGTCCCGTCATGAGGGAGTGAACAATTCAATATCGATGTGCTTATAAGTTACTGGCAAATCACCCAAAGTCAGTTGCCAGTAACTTATTAAGAATTTTAACCGATTCGAATATGATTGCCTTGTGTTACAGACTCCAGAGCAGAGACAATAACGCGGCAATTTGTTTTTGCATCCGCCAGGGACAGCCGGGGTTGGGTTTGATTTAATACACAATCGCTGAAATGTTCGATTTCCAGCCGGAAATGGTTATTTAACGGCAATTTTTCCTCGCATTGTTGACCGCTTTCTGTCCACCAGGAAAGTATCGGTGTTTCCGTTTGTTTTGCCCAGACATTATGACATTTCAAACCACCTTTGCTGCCGATGATTTCATATTCGGCGCGGCGGGCGCGTTCAAAACTGTAATCAAACAACGCGTATTTGCCATCATCGAAATCAATAATGCCCGCACCACTGATATCGGAACCGCTGTCGGTATATTTAGCCATTGCGGTTACGGCTGATGGCATTGCACTGCCAAACGGCAGGCGGGCTGCATGAATGGCATAACAGCCAATATCCCACATTGCGCCACCACCCTGTGCTATCGAATCGGCTAACCGATACAAGCGTGCGGGCTGCATCATAAACGAAAAACACGAACGTACGGAACGAACCTCGCCAATCAAGCCTGAATCGATCAATTCCTGAACGCGCGCATGTTGTGGATGAAAGCGGTACATAAAACCTTCCATTACCGTGACATTATATTGTTTGGCCGCTGATTCGATCACTTCTATGTCCGCCACCGTCAGTGCCATGGGTTTTTCGCATAAAACATGTTTGCCGTGTTCAATGGCGCGTAATGTCCATTCCGCATGTTCGCGGTTGGCCAGGGGAATATAAACGGCTTCTATGTTGTCGTCACCGAGTAATGATTCCGGGTGATTGTAAATTTTGACATTTTTTTGTTGTGGGGCATAACGGGCCAGGGTTTCTTCGGCAGCGCCGGGGCGGCGGCTGGCAATGGCCACCAACTCACTGTTCTTCGCTTCGACAATAGCGGGCATGAGTTGTTGATTGATACGTGCGGCGCCGAGTATGCCCCAACGGAGTTTGATTTGTTTAGCCATAGTTTTTTCAATTGGAGTGGATAGCTTGTAGAATCCAAATTATACACGCAAAAACAAGCCTTTTTTATCAGAGTAAAGTAGGCCTGTTAATGGCCATCTAAACTGAACCCCTGGCATACAACAAAAATTGCCCCCCTTTAATCAAGCTGTGTTTTGAGCTGATTTGCTCCTTCATTCTATACATGATAAAGGCGACCGGATAATATCCCATGCTAAAATTTCCCGGGAAAAACAAACAATCAACCTGATCGTTCGGTGTTTTTCAATTCCTTATTTCCGCAACAAAGCGCAGAAACAAGGAATCTTCAAAAAACTAATCCCAGCTTAACGCGCCGCCGGTTTGGTATTCGGTTACCCGGGTTTCGAAAAAATTTTTCTCTTTTTTCAAATCCAGCACTTCACTCATCCAGGGGAATGGGTTGTTGGCACCTGGATATTGTTCGGGTAAACCGATCTGGCTGCAACGGCGGTTGGCGATGAATTGCAGGTATTCCTTGAACATGGGTGCGTTCAGACCCAGAATACCGCGCGGCATGGTGTCGTAGGCGTATTGGGTTTCGATCTCCACCGCATCACGGATCATGTTGACGATATCCTGTTTGAAGGTTTGTGACCACAGGTGGGGATTTTCCAGTTTGATTTGGTTTATGACATCGATACCAAAATTCATGTGCATCGATTCATCACGCAGAATGTACTGGAATTGTTCCGCCGTACCGGTCATTTTGTTGCGCCGTCCCATTGACAGAACCTGGGTGAAACCGACGTAAAAGAAGATACCTTCGAACACGACATAAAATGCGATCAATTCTTTCAACAATTTTTGATCGTTTTCTGGTGTGCCGGTGTGGAAATACGGATCGCTTAGATGTTGGGTAAAGGGCAGAGCCCATTCGGCTTTTCGGGCGACCGAGGGCAGTTCCCGGTACATATTGAAAATTTCACCTTCGTCCATGCCCAGTGATTCCACGACATATTGATAGGCGTGGGTATGCACCGCTTCCTCAAACGCCTGGCGCAGCAAATACTGGCGGCATTCCGGGTTGGTGATGTGACGGTAAACGGCCAGTACCAGATTGTTGGCGACCAATGAATCGGCGGTGGAAAAGAAACCGAGATTGCGTTTGATAATAGTGCGTTCATCTTCGCTCAGGCCGTCGCGGCTTTTCCATAGGGCGATATCGGCGGTCATATTGATTTCCTGGGGCATCCAGTGATTGGCGCAGCCATCCAGGTATTTTTGCCAGGCCCAGTCGTATTTGAATGGCACAAGCTGGTTCAGATCGGCGCGGCAGTTGATAATTTTTTTATCGTCCACCTGGATGCGCTTGGCGCCCATTTCAATATTTTCCAGGCCGGTACCGCTGAGATATTCTTCATGCAGGGGTTGCTCTGCCGTATCAGGATCGGGGTTGACTGTCGGCGCTTCACCTGCGGTTTTCATCAAATCTTCATTGTTTTGCAAGCCCATGCCTGGACGCACTTTTTCAGGTTGTTTGGGCAGGGTTTGGTTTTTTTTGATGCTTGCAAGGGGGTCGTTCCAGTTCAGCATGGTTGTTCTCCTTGGATTAAATAGGGGTGATTGTTATCCGGGGTACGGGCGTATGCGTACGGTTCTTTCCGATTTCGTGGGGCAAACTCTATATTTGGCACTCGTTTGGGTATGCTTGGCACTGTATGTAGTGGTTATCCCACAAAGTCGGGAAGAGCCTTGCGTACGGGCGTATTGCAATACGCCCCTACTGACAAGCTTCGCATTCCGGATCGAGAATGGAGCAGACTTTTGCCGTTTCGGTTTCCTGGCTGATCTGTACCGCGTTGAGCTTGCCGTCCGCCAGCGTGCTTTTCTCGACATGGGTGGCACCCAGGCTGCGCAGATAATAGGTTGTTTTCAAACCACGCAACCAGGCCAGTTTATACAGGGCATCGAGTTTTTTGCCATTGGGCTCGGACATATACAGATTCAGCGATTGTCCTTGATCGATCCATTTTTGCCGTCTTGATGCCGCTTCGATCAGCCAGCCAGGTTCGATTTCAAACGCGGTTGCGTAACGCTGTTTGATGTCTTCGGGGATGCGTTTGATGTGTTGCACGCTGCCGTCATAATATTTCAGATCATTGATCATGACTTCATCCCAAAGATCACGCGCCTTGAGTTCTTCCACCAGGTAAGGATTGACCACGGTAAATTCACCGGATAAATTGGATTTGACGAACAGGTTTTGATAGGTCGGTTCAATTGATTGCGAAACCCCGCAAATATTAGATATTGTCGCGGTTGGTGCAATCGCCATGGTGTTGGAATTGCGCAGTCCCACGGTTTTGATACGTTCCCGGAGGGTTTCCCATTCCAGTGTCTGGGATCGATCTTGTTGTAAAAATTCACCCCGGCTTTGCTGTAACAGCTCAATCGAGTCAATCGGCAGGATGCCACGCTGCCATAACGATCCCTTGAAAGTTGAATAAGGGCCGCGTTCTTCGGCCAGATCACTGGAGGCCTGCAAGGCGAAATAACTGACCGCTTCCATGGAACGGTCGGCGAATTCAACCGCGTCTTCGGAGCTGTAAGCCATGTTCATTTTGTACAAGGCGTCCTGAAAACCCATAATGCCCAGGCCAACCGGCCGATGGCGCAGATTGGCGCGGCGTGCCTGCGGCACGCTGTAGAAATTATAGTCAATGACGTTATCCAGCATACGCATCGCGGTATGGATGGTTTTTTTCAACTTGGTCAAATCCAGTCCATCGGCATGGGTGTGGGCGGCCAGGTTGACCGAACCCAGATTGCAAACGGCGATTTCATGATCCGAGGTGTTCAGGGTGATTTCGGTACACAGATTGGAACTGTGCACAGTGCCGGTATGCTGCTGCGGTGAGCGCAGATTGCACGGATCCTTGAAGGTGATCCAGGGATGGCCGGTTTCGAACAACATGGACAGCATTTTGCGCCATAAGGTCAGCGCCGGAATGCGTTTGAAATTGACGATCTCACCGCGTTCGGCTTTGGCTTCATAATCGGTATAGGCTTTTTCAAATTCCAGGCCGTACAGATCATGTAAATCCGGGACTTCTTCCGGCGAGAACAAGGTCCATTCTGCTTCCTCGGCTACGCGTTTCATAAACAGATCCGGAACCCAGTTGGCGGTGTTCATATCGTGGGTGCGCCGGCGGTCATCGCCGGTGTTTTTGCGTAAATCGAGAAATTCCTCGATATCCAGATGCCAGGTTTCCAGGTAGGCGCACATGGCGCCTTTACGCTTTCCTCCTTGATTGACTGCGACCGCCGTATCATTGGCGACCTTGAGGAAGGGTACCACACCCTGACTTTTGCCATTGGTGCCTTTGATATGCGCACCCATTGCCCGCACCCGGGTCCAGTCGTTGCCCAGGCCGCCGGCGTATTTGGACAGCAGGGCATCGTCCTTGATGGCGCTGAAGATACCATCCAAATTATCGGGGATCGTGGTCAAATAACAGGACGACAATTGTGGGCGCAGGGTTCCGGAATTGAACAGGGTGGGCGTCGAACTCATGAAATCGAAGCTGGACAGCAAATCGTAAAATTCAATAGCACGCTCTTCCCGATCGATTTCGTTGATGGCCAGGCCCATGGCCACACGCATGAAAAATGCTTGCGGCAGTTCAAAGCGGTTTTCCTGGTAATGAATGAAATAACGATCATACAGGGTCTGCAGGCCGAGATAATTAAATTGTAAATCCCGTTCCGGTTTCAGGGCTTTACCCAGCCGGTTCAGATCATATTGGGTCAGGGCCGGATCGAGTAATTCCAGATCGACACCACGCCGGATATAATCGGAGAAATATTCGGTATAGCTCGTGTCCATTTGTACGGATTTACCGTTCGCTAAAAACTCCCAGGCTTCGCGGCGCATGGTGTGTAATAAAAAGCGGGCGGCGACATAGGAATATTGCGGTTCTTTTTCAATCTGGGTACGGGCGCTCATAACCAGAGTCGGGGAAATTTCTTTTTCGGATACGCCGTCGAACAAATTGCGCAGGGTTTCATTAAACAGCAGTTCTTGATCGACATCAGGCAGATTCTGGCAACCCTCGCTGATGATTCGCCGCAAGCCTGCAATATCCAGCGGTTTACTTACACCTTCAGCGGTGGTGACATGCAATACCGTTTCAGCGGATTGGTTTTTGTTTTTTTCGGCTTCAGCACGCAGACGGGCGTGTTCTTCCCGATACAGGACATAGGCGCGGGCGACTTTATGGTGTTCGCTGCGCATCAAAGCCAGTTCCACTTGATCCTGAATATCTTCGATATGCACGGTACCGCCACCGATCAACCGCCGGGTCAAGGCTTTGGTGATTTGTTCGGTTAATTCTGCCACCGTATCGTGGATACGGCCGCTGGCGGCAGCGTTGCCGCCTTCCACGGCCAGAAAGGATTTGGTGATGGCAACGGAAATTTTACCCGCATCAAATGCGGTGACTTTGCCATTCCGTCGAATGACCCGTACTTCACCGGGCATGAAGGCTTTTATATCCGGTGCTGGATCGGTTTCAATTGGTGCAATGGCCTGTTCTGTCATTTCAGCGATAAGTGATTCAGATTCCATTTTTCCTCCGGTAAACGTTGGGTTAGCGTATTTTTCTGGCATGCTACTGAGTTAAGCAATCGGTATAAAAAACCGGCTGATATTGCTGAACGGCATGTACCGCGGGTTGCGGTTTATGTATTTGCATAGGCCTATGCTGTTAGGGGTAATTATACATCATATTGTGTTTTTTGATATTTGGAAGCACAATATAATGTGTATTGTGTTGTTTAAAAGCTGTGGATAAGTTGTGTTGAAAATAACTGTTTTGCCGTTATTTCAAGGCTCTTGAGAGCTGAAAAAAAAATTGTACAGGAAGGGAAAATTTATCTATTTGTGGCGGTATCGGTTGCCGTCAAGCAATAGTCATACCGTTCTTGTTTTTATAAATGGGTAAAGTCGATGGCAGTCCGTGTAACACGATGACGCTTCTCCACCAAGTCCATGGCGGAATGACGGGTTTTATAAAAGGCAGAATTACCTGCTCAAACTAACCGGCTCAAATGGTGGCTAGCGCTGTTATCAATGATTACCTTGCTTCTTTTGTACGGGCGTATTGCGTACGGGCGTATTGCAATACGCCCCTACGCTGAATTGGAGAACAGATTTTCAATGTGCTTGTTTTTGGCTTGTTTAAAGTCTGTAAAACGCGATGAGAAATCATTACGCGCCTGTAACCGGCGCGTTTCCAGATTTTGTACCAGTACCCCCATTGCCAGGAATGTGTCAACCGGTACATGGTCCGATAACATCTGTTCAGCAAAACTTTTCAGCGTGATCTGCTGAATTTGATAATCGTGGAAATTGCCCAAAACTTCCTGGAAATCTTTCAATGCCTTAATCAAGGGCTGAATGGATTGTTCAGGATACAGGGTCTGAAAAAATTCCATCAAATAACGTAATTTTTTGCAAAGTTTTCTTAAATCATGCAAGCTTTCAGCCGGGCTGTTGTCGGTAATGCGGTTGCCCATTCGTAAAATCTGCTGATAGCATTTCCAGATTCGCCGGTCGGATAATTGTTTAATGGGCCGCCGTGCATTTTGCGGCGTTGGTTTTTTTGGCACGGGTTTGAGCAAAAAACGTTCCCATGTTGCAAGCGTCGATAAATAATGCTCCGATTGCAGCTTTTTCGCCAATTTCCGTTGGGCGGCTTTTTGTTTTTCGGCAATACATTCATATAGAGGCTCCAGCGCCCCGCTCAAGCTGGCAGGCACGTTGTTTCGGTAATTTTCGAAGTTCAGTAAATAAACGTCCAAATCCCGGGTTGGGCCGGTAATCTGTCCAAGCCAGGAAAAATATTCCGCATATAATGCCTTGATATCATCTGGAAAAATGTGTTTCAATTGACTTAAACCAGAGCGGGTTTTGCGTACAGCCACGCGGAAATCATGTAAAAATTCGCTATCGATATTGGCGATGATCCCGGCCTCGTTGGCTTTGATTATCGTCAATAAATGCCTGAAAACATATTTCCCGGCCATATCGGCGCGCATGTCGGGAGCAAGCTCGATATGCAGTTTTGATGAATAATCCTTTGGCTTGCGGCCTTGCAATTTGAGATATTCTTTTAAAAGACTCGGAGCGGCTGGTTTTAAGTACAGGGATTTTTCCAATATTACACGCATATGTTCTGCTTTTTTTTCGTATCCCTGCAGAGGTTTCAGAATAATCCGGTTGGACACCCATTCATGTTCTTCGATGATCAGATGGACTACGGTTTTTTGTTCTTTGTCGAGAATATTGATCCGGCAGGTTTGATTGGGTAATGTACCGATGCTCAATAAAGCGCGTATTGACAGCGGAGTTGCCAATGCGGATTTGATCAAGGGATCGGTGAATTGATTGACAAATTCTGGAACTTCCTGCATGTTGGCGCTTGCTATTGTTTTTCCGGACAGGCGGTTGTAAATCGTCAGGCAAGAGGTGGTGCTGGACTGGTTGAGTTCACAAATCAGATTGGCGTGATACAAACGCCAGTCGAAGCTGTCGTAAAAGCTTTTCAAGGCAAACTGCTGGGCCGCAATTTGTACTCTTGCATATTGACTTAATCTATCCAAAAATTTTGTAACAGACAGATTTTCAGGTAATTCAAAATGTAAGGGTGTGCTTGGCATACTTGATTATGACAAAAAATGTGCAGCAAGAAAAAGCTTGTACGGATGCAAAATAAAGATAATAGCACGCGGGTAAATGGATAGATTACAATTTAGTGAACTTTCCAGGTTAAACGACGGATGAGCAAAGAATTATTACTGCTACGTCATGGCAAATCGGACTGGCACACGGCCTGTGATGATTTTCAGCGGCCATTGAAAAAACGCGGTATTCGAGGCGCCCGAAAACTGGGTCTTTGGGTAAGGGAACAGGGGCTGCAACCGGATTATATCATGAGTTCACCGGCGCGAAGAGTGATCGACACGGCGCAAGCATTTGTCGAGACAATGGGTGGCGATCCGCGCTCCATCCATCAGGATATACGTATTTACCTGGCCCGTGCCGCAACGCTGAAACGGGTTGTTGCCGATTGTCCAGGCCCGGTCGGGCGGGTATTGATAGTGGGACATAATCCCGGTTTGGAAGATTTGTTATTGGAACTCGGTGGCTTGGATGTTGAGATTCCGGATGATGGTAAATTGTTACCGACAGCGACGCTGGCCCGGCTGAAAATATCCGGCACAGGCTTTGACTTGAAACCGGGATGTGCACAATTATTGTCCATTACCCGGGCGACATCGCTGTATTGACCGTGATCCCGGCTGGTGTTTCCGGTTTTGCGCAAAGCGCGGATTGAACCGCCACGACGGCGGCGTAATCCAGTTGATGGGTGCGCTGTTTGTGTTGACACAAGGCGCCACGAAAACCCAGATAATCGGCTTGCAAGGGCAAGAGTGCGGCGATATCGGTAATTTTCAAGGAGCCAGCCAGTCCGCATAAAAGCCGGTATTTTTTGGCGGTCTGGATAAAAATATTGAGTTCAGCCAGAGGCATCCAGGTCATCAGCGAACCCTTGTTTTTGTACATGGTATCCAGCATGACGCCGCTGAATCCGGCTTGTGCTAGGGTGGGGAGGATGTCCATATCCGGTGTCGCATCGGCAAACAGGACGGCGATGAGACGCAGACCTTGTCCGCTCAGATGGCTGAGTTTTTCGATGCAGGCCAGCCCGTCCCCGCCCGGGAAAAAACCGATTTTTATATAATCCACCGAAGTTTCCGCCATGTTTTGTACCGCTCGATAAACCGGTTTCGGTTGCATGGGTAGATCGCCAATGGTGGCGCTTACCGGTTTCCGGTTTTGTACATGGTCTACAATCTGTTTTACCAAGCGGCTGTCCAACGCGCCTAATGCGCCTTGTGTCGGCTGTTTGAGATCGATAATGTCCACGCCAGCTTGCAGAACCCATTGCGCTTCCTGCAAACTATTGACGCTTGCTAGCATCCGGGTCATGGTTTTTTTTCCTCCCGTTGTCTGAATGCCGCGACAGCCTGCATCAGCCAGCCCCAGGCTTCCAGTTCTTTGTCGCCGGCGGTTTTTTCCAGGCCGATGTGTAAATATTCCAGTTCGTTATTTATTTTTTCCCAGGGTAAACGATGCAGACGGCTGACCAGAATGGCTGCTTCCAATACCGAATACTGAGCCCGGTTAAAGCCTCGAAAAGGGGCGTGGGATTGTTCTGAAACCACAGTACAGAATAATTTTGGCCGAATGTCATCTTCTTCAATACGGACAAGCTGTAATTCCGTATGCGCCAGACAGTCACGTAGGCGATGTCCCTGTATGGCACGGGTTTTACAGACGGGCCAGTCGCGCCGGCCGGTCAGACAGCCGGCAAAAATACGCACATCATCCGTGTAATTGATAACAGCGGTTTGGGTGGCGCGTATATTGTCCAGTGTCGTGGAAGGTTGGAAGGGTAAAATAATATATTCTCCGTTCTGGACATGCACGCCCATTGGCGCCAGATGAATCTGGCCGTGTTGGTTTTGGGTGCTGACGATGACTTCGGCAATCATGAGGGATTTTTCTTTTGCAAGGTTGTACCGGCGGCTTTGAAACTGTGTAAATCAACACTGGACTCGCGGTTTTCACGCGATGCGCAACCCCACAGCAAGGCTTGATCCTGGTTAAACCGTTTGCCCAGTTGCCAGGCGATTTCCGCCCGTGCCAATTCGACGCCCAGATAAAAAGCATGACCCCCATCGGTTTCAACACCCAGTTTGGGATACAAGTCAAACGGATCGGTGGCGCTGTGAAAACCATCCCGGTTGAAAATATGCAAACCCTCCGGGCTGGTTTGAATACGGAAGCTCGGATCCCGGATTTGTGCGGCCAGCTCCTTGATTTCGTCCAGTCGATAAGGAAAGGGTGAGGTTTCATGCAAGGCCATCAAACCGGGGTGAATATGTTTGGGCAGGCTGTTGGTTTGTTTGGCGGCATACATGATGCGCCGGGCCAGATCGGCTTCCTTGACCGCCCGGCAGGCGTGTTGACTGACTTCAGTGGCCAAAATGGCATGAATATCCAGTTCCGAACAAATACCCAGCATCAAAGCGTTGATGCCCGCTGTGTCGGCATGGGTCAATTCGGTAATATTGCCCACGCCCAACATCATTTCGATATCCGGGTATTGTTGACGGACCTGATAATAACGGCTGATCGATTCGGTAAAACCAAAATGGATCGGGTCAAGAATCGGATCGACGATAAAGTGCCGCTGTTTTTGTTGCAGGATTTGAATACTCCGGTCCAGGGTCGATAATTGCGCATGGGTTTGTGGAATGATGATGGGAATACTGCTGACTTCATCGGCGACCCAGAGCGTGCTTTCATGCAGGCTGAGCATATAATCGGCGCCGGCACGGCCGCCGCGTAACAGATCATCGGGATTCAGCGAGTCGATACTGACCTGGAAACCTTCTTGTTTCAGGCTTTGAATGACTTCTTCCATGTGGGGAAATGCCGTGCCCGGCAAACAGCCGATATCGATGACATCGGCACCATTTTGTTGATAATAAAAAGCGCGTTTGAGTACGGTTTCAACGTCTACATTCGGGGCATCGACGATTTCAGCGAAAATTTTTACCTGATACCGGCTTAAATCCGGTTTTTGCGCTTGTCTGCCAAAAAACAGCGGCAAGTCCTTGACTTCTTCCGGACCGCGTTCAACCGGTATGCCAAGTTCCCGGGACAGACTTTCCAGATCGCCCCGGCAACGGCCGGGAACGATAATTCGATCCGCATTGTAGGTTTGTTTCAATTTCCTGCGAATCATGTCGGCGGTCATCAGCCCGGCGACTTTAAGTCCCAGTTGATGCACGCTATAGGAAAACTCCGGCTGCATGGATTTTAAAATTTGCCGCAGTTGTTTTTCGGCCAGAGAGCCGGTTAAAAACAGGATATGTTCAGCCATTGCTGGGAATAGCCGGGGTGACTATCAGGACAGGAAGAACCCTGCAATGGCGCGCTGATGCTGCTTTATCGCGATATACGGGCATTTTTTCAGGCAATCTGTCTAATAATTCGAGGCCATACATTTTAAACACTTCTGCACTCGCTCGGCTGATATATAAATCCACACATTGTTGAAATATAGGTGATGACAATACAGTAACAAGTTACGCTATTATAACAGATACGAATATTTAAGAAGTAAGTGCAGGAGTGTCACAATGTTTAAAAATCCAGGTAAGCCTTTGATCATGGGGATTCTGAATGTGACGCCGGACAGTTTTTCAGATGGTGGTCAATACGCTTCGATAGAGGCCGCCCTGTTACATGCCGAGCGAATGATTGACGAAGGGGCGAATATTATCGATATTGGTGGTGAATCAACGCGCCCCGGTTCGGAACCGGTTTGTGCAGCCGAACAGATAAATCGGGTCATACCGGTTATTATGGCATTGAGCCGGCGTTATGCGGGAGAAGTGACCCTCAGTATCGATACGACATCGAGCACGGTTGCCGACGAGGCTTTACAGGCGGGTGCGGTCATTATCAATGATGTTTCCGCGGGCCGGGATGATCCGGCGTTGTTGGCATTAGCGGCACAGCGGCAAGCCCCGATCATCCTGATGCATCGCCAAGGTGTGTCAAAAACCATGCAGGACAATCCGTATTATCGTGATGTGGTTGAGGAAGTATTGGCGTTTTTGCAGGAAAGCGTCGAACTTGCATTACAGGCGGGCATAGGGGAAGAAAATATCATCATTGATCCGGGTATCGGTTTTGGCAAGCGCAAACAAGACAATATCGATTTGCTTGCCAATCTGGAGCGTTTTGTGGCAACCGGATATCCGGTATTGCTGGGCACCAGCCGCAAGCGTTTCATGGGGTCAATCTGTAACGAGTCGGAACCCGCCGAATTGGTCACCGCCACAGCGGTGACAACGGCTTTAGGGGTTATGTCCGGAGTACGGATATTCCGGGTACATGATATAAAGGAAAACTTACAAGCCGTAAATGTAGCTTTGGCAATAAAACAGGCGTACCATTAGATTTTCTGTACAGAACGGTTTTCTAATTGCAAAAATGAAAATTCTGGTGTTTGAATATATTGTTGGCGGCGGTTACTCCGATCAGGATTTACCCGAACATTTGGCCGTGCAGGGAAAAATGATGTTAAAAGCTCTACTGGAAGATTTGCTGGATATTGAAGATATTGAAATCCGTGTGTTGCTGGATGGGCGAGTCAATATTCAGCATGAGTTTGCGTTGAAATCAAACAAGCGGTTAAGTTTTTATAAAGTTCAGCCCAAACGGGATTTTTATCAGATTCTGACTGAACTGCTGCCGGACAATGATTTTTTTTGGCCAATTGCGCCGGAAGAGGATATGAATTTATTGAAAATTACCCGATTGGCTGAAAAAATTGGTGTTCAAGTGTTAAATTCTGCCAGCGAAGCTGTTGAATTGGCATCGGATAAATACAGAACCAGCGCTTATCTTAATATTCACGATATCCGGATCATTCCGGCTTGGCCTTTGTCAACCTGCTCTGGATATAAACCGGGAACATGGGTTATCAAGCCCAGGGATGGCGCCGGTTGTATAGATACCTATCGTGTTTGCGATGCGAAACAATATCAACAGATTTTGTCCAGACTGGAAAATAAAAATAAATTTATTATACAGCCTTATGTTGAGGGTATGGCGATTAGCCTTTCTTGTCTGTTTCATTATGGGGAGGCCTGGGTGCTTTGTTGTAATGAGCAGTGTATGATGTTGAGGCAAGAAAAATTTGTATTGAATGGCTGCAAGGTAAATATTGATTTTTTTTGTGACTATTTTCCCCGGCTGGCACAAATTCTCAGCAGGGTTATTCCGGGACTTTGGGGATATGTGGGTATTGATCTTTTGGTATCTGGAAGGCAGGCTTGGATATTGGAAATTAATCCACGCTTGACTATTTCCTATGTTGGCATCAAAAAAACACTCCATGTCAATGTTGCTGAACAGATCTTGCAACTGGCCCTGGAAAAAAAAAGACCTTTATCACTGCACAAATCCGATCAATCCATCGTTGTTCCGGTTATTCATTGATGAAACCTTCGATTACGGGGTGGGATATTGGCGGGGCGCATCTGAAAGTCGCCGTGTTGGATTGGCAGGGCCGGGTATTGCAGGTACGGCAACA
Organism: uncultured Methylococcaceae bacterium; assembly: GCA_964509475.1. Taxonomy (GTDB): domain Bacteria; phylum Pseudomonadota; class Gammaproteobacteria; order Methylococcales; family Methylomonadaceae; genus CAZDXJ01. The sequence goes on from CAZDXJ010000009.1 coordinate 38,488, forward strand.
ACCCTGCCCGTTGTGGAAAGGATTACATGAATTGGAACAAGCGCTACGGCAGGTTCAGGTCCACACGCAAGACAAAACCGCGTATCATGTATTGACCATGACCGGTGAACTGGTGGATTTGTTTAAAGACAGGGCACAAGGGGTGCGGGCGATCATTGATCTGATGCGCCGTTATCTGTCCGACGATACTAAAATACAGGTTTTTGCGGTTCCCGGTGTCTTTTTATCGGTGCAGGAACCCTTGACTCTGGAACAATGTGAACGGATTGCCTCGGCAAACTGGCTGGCCAGCGCCTGTTATGCGGCTCATCACATCCGCGATGGCTTGTTTATGGATATCGGCAGCACAACCACCGACATCATAGCGATTGCCGAACACAAACCTGAAGTACAGGGATGGACCGATTATCAGCGTTTGTGCCGTGATGAACTGGTTTATACCGGCATTGTGCGTACACCGGTGATGGCAATTGCAGAACGGGTATCTTTTGAAGGCCAACCGGTTGCCCTGATGGCCGAATATTTTGCCACCATGGCCGATGTTTACCGCTTGACCTGTGAACTGGATGAACGTCATGATCAAGGCGATAGTGCCGATGGCGCGGAAAAAACACCGGAAGCCAGCGCCCGGCGTTTGGCGCGTATGATCGGTTGTGATTTCCGAAGCGGAGAATTGTCCAGATGGCAGCAATTTGCCCGCTCATTACGCCGTTGTCAGCTGGAAAAACTGGAATCGGCCTGCCGTAAACAGCAATCGCAGCCGGCCTTGTTGGTGGGCGCCGGGGTGGGACGTTTTCTGGTTCGGCAACTGGCCGAACGTTTGGGTTCGGATTATCAGGATTTTGATACCTTGCTGACTGTGGAAAAAAAATCATTGCAAACGGCGGTTGCCGATTGTGCGCCGGCTGTCGCTGTTGCCGGTTTGGCGCTGGAACTTTTGTGAATCTTGCCGGGCTGTTATAAAATTTCACAATTTAGCGGCGCAAATCACCTGCAACGGCCTCTTTTCGGCGCCAGTCACCTTTAAAATTCTATTGCATGTCGTTACCTAATCCACTGCTGCATCGATTGCCTTATTTTCGCGATAGTGCAAAATTATTCGCCACGATAGCCAGCCATCCCTGGGCGGTTTTTCTGGACAGTGGTTTTCCTTACAGCCGACAAGGCCGTTTTGATATTTTAGCGGCCGATCCGGTCTGTACCCTGGTCACTTGCGGAAAAAAGACCCAAATAACGCGGCAAAATCAAACCCTTTGCTCGACGGATGATCCGTTTGCCCTGGTTAAACGGGAACTGGCCGGAATCCGGCCAGCGCTGGACGGATTGCCTTTTAACGGGGGCGCAATCGGTTATTTTGCGTATGATTTGGCGCGCAGGCTGGAAAAACTGCCGGAAATTGCCGAGGATGCCGAGCAGATTCCCGAAATGGCGGTCGGTATTTATGAATGGGCGGTTATTGTTGATCATCAGCTTCGGCAGAGCTGGCTGGTTTGTCCGAAGCAGTGGCCGGATCGCAAGCTGTTGATTGAACGCTTCAGCGCTTTGTTGACGGTTCCGGTAGTGAATAACTTTCAGGTCACAGGTGAAATCCGCTCCAATATGTCGGCTTCGGATTATGCGGCGGCGTTTAAGCGTATCAAACATTATCTCAGGGAGGGCGATTGTTATCAGGTCAATCTGGCGCAACGTTTCAGCGCCCCTTGCCGGGGTGATCTTTGGGCGGCTTATCAGGTTTTGCGCAAAATCAATTCGGCGCCATTCAGTTGCTATCTGAATCTTCCAGGTGTACAGGTCCTGAGTTCTTCACCGGAGCGTTTTTTAAAAGTGACCCAGGGTTATGTTGAAACCAAACCGATAAAAGGTACCCGGCCCAGAAAGCGGAATCCGGTTGAGGACAAAAGACAGATTCAGAATTTGACCGAAAGTATCAAGGATCGGGCCGAAAATGTCATGATTGTGGATTTATTGCGCAACGACATCGGTAAAACCTGCATGGACGGTTCGGTAAAGGTGCCGGAATTGTTTGCCGTGGAAAGTTTTGCCACCGTGCATCATCTGGTCAGTACCGTCTCCGGTCAGTTGCTTTCGGATCGGCACGCCCTGGATTTATTACGGAGCTGTTTTCCCGGTGGTTCGATCACCGGCGCTCCCAAGATTCGCGCCATGCAGATCATCGAGGAACTGGAGCCAAACCGGCGCGGAGTGTACTGCGGTTCGGTGGGGTATTGCGGTTTCGACGGCAATATGGATACCAATATCGCTATTCGCACCCTGGTGCATTCGCAAAACCGGATACGTTTTTGGGCCGGCGGCGGCATTGTCCATGACTCGGTTTTGCATGAAGAATATCAGGAATGTTTTGACAAGGCAGCGGCGATGCTGGACTTATTGAAACGACAACACCAATGAGAGTCATTAAACTGGGAGGCAGTCTGGCCGGGGCGCCGGTATTACAGGAATGGCTGCGCTATCTGGCCCGGCCCCGGCTGGAAAAAACCGTTCTGGTTCCGGGCGGCGGCCCGTTTGCCGATCAGGTTCGTATCGCGCAACGGCATTGGCGGTTTGATGATGAGACCGCCCATTCGATGGCTTTGCTGGCCATGCAGCAGATGGCTTTGCAATTTCAGGGGATTTGCCCGGATTTAGCCATTGCGGATCGTGTCCGGCTTATTCATGAACGTCTGCAAAACCGTTCCGCTGTGATCTGGTCTCCGTATTTGCAGGAACTCAATCAGGCCGCGATACCGGCAAGCTGGGCAATCACTTCGGACAGTCTGAGCGCCTGGCTGGCGCTCTCTTTACCGGCCAGACGCTTGATTCTGGTTAAATCGGCGCCGGTTCCCGAACACGATAATTATCGCCAAATGAGCCAGCAAAACCTGATCGATCCGGCGTTTTGCCGGTTTGTCGAAAAGGCGCCGTTTGCGGTCAAATTTTACCATCGACAAGAACTCGCCTTGTTTCAGGCCAATGAATATGAAAATGAAACCTGAAGTCTCTTTTTTTTCTTTTATTCGCCGCTTTGCCGGTGTTTGCCGGAAACAATGCCGGCATTTTTATTTTCAGACCAAGGAATCGTTTGGACAACCCAAGCGTGAACTGGTTGTTTGCCGGGTGGAAGAAACTTGCGACAGCCTGCAGGATACCCGCTATCACTTTGAGAACGCGCTGGAACATTTTCGCGCGGTTATCGAGTTCAAGGAGGACGCTCTGGAAAAACGCTACCGGCAGTTAAAACTGCAATTTGATATCAGCGTGACCAAGGCAAATGCGGTCAGTGACCATATTCGTTTGATTGAAGAAGTCAGTGAGGCCCTGTTTGCCGAATGGGAAGAAGAACTGAATCAATACAGCAATCGCAGCATGAGAGCGCAAAGCCGCCGGCAATTGAAACAAACCCGGCAGCATTACAAGCGCTTGCTCAAAGCGCTGCGCCGCGCCGAGGCCAAAATAAAACCTGTTTTAAACGCTTTCCGGGATCAGGTTCTGTTTTTGAAACATAATCTGAATGCCCGCGCCATTGCCGCCTTGCAGCAGGAATTCATCGACATCAGTCTGGATATTTCCCAATTGATTCAGGCGATGGAACAATCCATTCACGAGGCCGACGGGTTTGTGTCCACGCTGACTTACCAAAAGCGCCTGCTGCCCCGTTCGTGAATGTTCACAGCCTTGTAATACCCTTAAATATAAATCAAGCGCAACGGATTGGCCGGAGGCAAGATAGGGTACCTGAGCGAAACTATTTGTTGTGGCAAGGTTTAAATTATTTTTTAAATCCGCAGCTTATATCTCCGCCCTGAAGGGTGAAGGTTTACGGTGCATCTGATAAACAAGGCACCGGGCTTGATCGAGCCTGCAATGTTTACTGTGGGGCGGGGAAACTGCAAGAGAAACTTGCAACCCAGGATATATTAATATATGATTATCCGTATGTTGGTACGGTTTGATTCATAATGCTGCCTGTCCGGTTTTTCAAATGCTTGTCCGATGAAACCCGCCTGCGTTGCATAACCCTGTTGCAGCAGGAAGGGCGCTTATGCGTTTGCGAACTGACTGCCGCGCTGGATTTGTCGCAACCCAAAATTTCCCGGCATCTGGCTTCGCTCAGGCAGTGCGGCTTGTTGCAGGACAGCAGGGAAGGGGCCTGGGTGTTTTATCGCATTCATCCCGATTTGCCGGATTGGTGTCAGGCCGTTTTACAGATGGCGGTGCAGGCGGCAAGCCAGGCGGGTACGCTGTCAGCCGATCGGAAGCGTTTGCAAACGATGTTGAACCGGCCGGAACGAAACCGCTGCTGTTGATTTTCCATCCGCCAGTAAACAGAGCGAACCATTTTATGAGTTCTAAATATATTGTTATTCATATATGCAGATTAGGAGTTAAATCATGAAACGATTGCATGTGCATCTTGCGGTAGAAAACCTGGAACAAAACATTGCGTTCTACAGCGCTTTGTTTGGTGCCGAACCTGCCGTAAAACAGGCCGATTATGCCAAATGGATGCTCGATGATCCGCGCATCAATTTTGCCATTTCCAATCGTAGCCGCAAATTGGGTCTGGATCATTTGGGTTTGCAAGTCGATTCGGATGCGGAACTGGACCGTTTAAAGCAACAACTGGAGACCACCGGCCAGGCCATTGAATCCCAGGAAGGCGCAAGCTGCTGTTATGCCCGTTCCAACAAGCACTGGATTCCTGACCCGCAGGGCGTCGCCTGGGAAACCTTCCATTCCCTGTCGGAAATAGCCACATTCAATGAAGCCGATGCCAAATCCAACGGTGAAAACCCCTATGCCTGCCGGCCGGTGATGGGCGATGACAGCAAACCATCCTGCTGCGGAGGCTAACACCATGCTCAACGTTCTGGTTCTTTGCACCGGCAATTCCTGCCGCAGCGTCATGGGGGAGGCGCTGCTGAACGACCTGGGCAAGGGGCGTGTCCAGGCGTTTTCCGCAGGCAGCCATCCGCTGGGAAAAATCAACCAAGACGCTCTGGCGACCCTGCAGCGGCAGGGTTTGCCGGCGGCAGGTTATCAAAGCCAGTCCTGGCATGAATTTGCAGACCAGCCCTTCGATATTGTCATTAGCGTTTGCGACAATGCCGCCGGAGAAGTCTGTCCGCTTTATCTGAACAAGGCAGTACGGGTGCATTGGGGCGTTTCCGATCCGGCGCACCTGGAAGGGACGGAGGAAGAAAAAATCGCGGCTTTCGACAAGACTTTCGCTATTCTGGAGCAGCGCGTGAAAAAAATGCTGGCCCTGCCGCTGGAGGCAATGGACGAACGGGCACTGTCGGAAAAACTGAACGCCATTGGCCAGGAATCCTGAAATCCAGGAGGAGGTGTCATCATGTCCACGACTGAAACAATGCAAATGCAGGATGCGGCCAGGAAGATGAGTTTCTTCGAACGTTACCTATCCATCTGGGTGGCCCTGTGCATGGGTATCGGCATACTGCTGGGCAAGCAACTGCCGGAAGTCACCGATACTTTACGGAAAATGGAGTTTGGCCGGGGCAGTCATATCAATCTGCCGATCGCGGTATTGATCTGGTTGATGATCTATCCGATGATGCTGAAAATCGATTTTACCCGTATCCTGAATGTACGCAGACGGCCACGCGGCATCTTGGTCACGCTGTTGGTCAACTGGCTGGTGAAGCCGTTTTCCATGGCGTTGATCGCCTGGGTGTTTTTCAAGCATCTGTGGCTGCCGTTGATTGGCCCCGAACGGGCCGACCAGTACATTGCCGGCTGCATCATACTGGCGGCGGCACCCTGTACTGCGATGGTCTTTGTCTGGTCCTATCTGACCGATGGCGATCCAGCCTATACCCTGGTACAGGTCTCGCTCAATGACCTGATCATGCTGGTGCTGTTTGCCCCGATCGTCGCCTTTCTGGTCAGCGGCGCCAGCAACCTGAACGTTCCCTATGATGTGCTGTTGTACAGCGTCGTGGCGTTTATCGTCATTCCCCTGGCCCTGGGCAGTTTCAGCCGCCTGATCCTGATTCGCCTGAAAGGTGCAGCCTGGTTTGAAAACCGCTTCATCCGCTTCTTTCACCCCATTACCGTGATCGCGCTGTTGTTGACCCTGGTGTTTATTTTTGCCTTCCAGGCCGGCAATATCACCGGCAAGTCCCTGCATGTGCTGTTGATTGCGATACCGCTGTTGATCCAGGTGTATTTCAATGCCTCGCTGGCCTACGGACTGATGAAACTGTTCAGGGTGCCATTCAGTGTGGCCGCGCCCGGCGCACTGATCGGTGCCAGCAATTTCTTTGAGCTGGCGGTGGCAACGGCAATCGCCCTGTACGGTCCGGAATCGGGCGCCGCGTTGGCAACCGTGGTCGGGGTATTGGTGGAAGTGCCGGTGATGTTGTCGGTGGTCAGCTTTTGCAACCGGACCCGGCACTGGTTTCCCGAAACAGTCAATGATCGCTGGGGCGATTGCCCGCCTGGGGTGTAATCAAGAGGTTTTCAGCCAACCAATCGTATCGGTTCTCCTTTTTCAGGCTGAAGTCAAGCAAAACCCAAGCCTTAAATGTGAATTAAGAGCTAAAAAATAAAAGCCAGTCTATTTGTAGTAGGGGCGTATTGCAATACGCCCCTACTACCATTTCCGTTCAGCAAACGCGATACGGTAGGCTCGATCCAGCGCGGCGGATCGGCCGGAGGCAGGATCATGTGCGTTACCGGAACGGATGCAGAGACCATTAGGCCGGATCAGAATTTAACCGTATTGATGCCGGTTCAAAAACAAAAGGGACAACACTATCTGGAACTACAGGATCAATGCCCAGCCACCGCTGTCTCTCGCATTCGTCAACCCATTGAAACTTTATTCGGGTGGATTGAAGAAAAAACAGGCAGTTTTTCTGGAACTCTCTAAGAGTGCGCTCTTAATTCACATTTAACATTATTTTTTTGTGGGTATTGACCGGTTTTTGTGCTACATTCTGCATTAACAACCTATGAGCATTGTCGGGGACAAGTCAATGAAAAACGCCTATAGATTTTCAGTTCATCTCGTATTTTGGCTATGGTTTGGATGGTTGATGGCATCGCCATCCTTCGCCGCCAGACCCGTGGGGGAATTTGGTAAGGATTGGGGCGATCCGGCGGGTCTGGAATGTGTCAACTGTCATAAAAAGTACAACCCCGGCCTGTACAGGGAATGGAACAAAAGCCAGCACGGGCAGCAAGGAGTGAATTGTCTGGATTGCCATCAGGCCCGAGCGGATGATAAAGATGCGTTCAAACACAAAGGGCAATTGATATCGGTAATTGTAACGCCTAAGGATTGCGCCCGTTGTCATGTCACCGAATTCGAAGAAATGGACGGTTCGCATCATGCCAAGGCGGGCAAGATTCTGGCTTCGCTGGACAATCTTCTGGGCGAAGTCGTGGGCGGGCCGGCGGCCGTGAACGCAGGCTGCCGGCAATGTCACGGTTCGGAAGTCAAAATCGGATCGGATAACAAACCCCTGCCGGCCACCTGGCCCAATACCGGTATCGGCCGCTTGAATCCTGACGGTTCAACCGGTTCCTGTACCGCCTGTCATACCCGGCATCGGTTTTCCCAGGCCCAGGCAAGAACACCGGATACCTGCGGCAAATGCCATATTGGCCCGGATCATCCGCAGATCGAAGTGTACAATGAATCCAAGCACGGTATCTTGTATCGGGCATTCAAGGATGAAATGAATCTCAGGTCTGAAAAATGGGAAGCCGGTGTGGATTATTCGGTTGCGCCAACCTGTGCGACTTGTCATATGGGGGCAGCGGGTGGTGAGTCCAAAACCCATAATGTCGGTGAGCGGATTTCCTGGACCTTGCGTCCACCGGTTTCCAGGAAAATCAATCTGGTGCGCCTGGAAAACGGCGATGAATTTGATGTTCCTGAAGGCAAGGCTTTGCCCAAAGTGGGTGACAAGACCAAAGGTTCCAAAGTGATCGAGGTTATGAGCTGGCAGCAGCGCCGCGAGAAAATGCAGAATGTTTGTTCAGCTTGCCACAGTACCAGTGTGATCAAGGGGCATTATCAGCAATTTGATAATGTTGTGGAACTGTATAACGAGAAATTCGCCAAACCGATTGCGGCTATTATGGATGAATTGCATACTCAGGGTGTGATCAGTACAAGTCCCTTCGATGACAAAATTGAGTGGATTTGGTGGGAAATTTGGCATCACGAAGGGCGCCGGGCGCGGCATGGTGCCTCCATGATGGGACCGGATTATACCTGGTGGCACGGGCTTTATGAGGTGGCCAAACATACCTATTTTGATTTTATTCCCGAACTCAAAAAAGTCGCCGGTGAACAGCGTGCTGATGAGCTGTTGAAAAAATATTTCAAACCGATTGAAGGTCATGACTGGTATTTCAACGGTATGGATGCCGGCCAGATTGAAAAAGTGCGGCAAGGCTTTGAAGCGCGTTATGGCAAAGGTTCGTTTAAATAGCCTTATGTCGAAACATGGCTGGATAGGGGGTTGCGGGCTTGTTTTGTGCTGGGCGGGGTTGTCGTTGCCTGCCCAGGCCATGGAAACCGAACGCTACCGGCTTTTTTTGCAGCAAGGTAAGCAGGCTCTGGCGCAAGGGCATATCGATGCCGCTTTGGAAGCCTTTTTAAAAGCCGCCCGAATCGATTCCAGGTCTGCAACTATTCAGCACAAACTGGCCAGCGCCTATTTATTGCAGGGGCGTTATGCAGAAAGTATTGAACATTTTCAGCAAGCCCTGAGAATTGAGGAAAACAGCCCGAAGGCATTTATCGGTATGGGTATTGCCTATCTGCATCTGGGCCAATACCGTTTGGCCCGGGCCGCTTTTTTAGAGGCAAAGCGGTTATCCAATACCCGCCGGAAAGATATTGAACACCTGTTAAACTGGCTTGATTCGCGCAATTATTGAATGCTTCTCCAATTATCGTGATTTAGAGGAAAAACGCACATGTTGAGCAAATTATGGCAATGGTTTTGGCAGCCGACAAGCCGGTATACCTGGGGTGCGATTTTTGTTGTTGGTGGTATTGCCGGGATTGTGTTTTGGGGCAGCTTCAATATGTATATGGAATACACCAACAGCCTGGAATTTTGTACATCCTGCCATGAAATGCGCGATACCGTTTATCAGGAATATACCCAATCCATTCATTTCCGTAATGGTTCCGGGGTACGGGCGATTTGTTCCGATTGTCATGTACCGAAGGAGTGGACGCCAAAATTGATTCGCAAAATTCAGGCGACCAACGAGTTGTATCACAAAATTATCGGTTCCATCGATACCCCTGAAAAATTCGAGGCCAAACGCGAGCAACTGGCTCTGCATGTCTGGAAACAGATGCAGCAAAACGATTCCCATGAATGCCGCAATTGTCATTCATTCCAGGCTATGGATTTCCATGCCCAGTCGATAACGGCGAGACGGGAAATGAAAAAAGCCATTGCCGAAGCTAAAACCTGTATCGACTGTCATAAAGGGATTGCGCATAAATTGCCCAGGGGATACGAAACCGATTCCAGAATTTATTGAACAGGCCAGGGGGGCAGGGCTTTGATAGACGGACAACTTGCTTATGAAAAGAAATACGATGCACTTATTGATCGGTATGGCGGTGTTTGGGGTATTGAGCGGATGCAGCAATCCTTCGACACCAGCGGGCCATGAAGGTTATGTCTGGGAAAATCCGAGAATTTTTGGCAAAGGCGGGTTTGTTGGAACCTTGAAAGGGCCGGCAAATTTCGGCGTTTCGCTTTGGCGGAACGAGATTAAAAATGTGGATTTTCGCCCCAAAACCTATTCCGAAGCGTTCAATATTCTGACCCGGGACGAGCTGAATATTGCCTTGCGCTGGCAAACCATCATAAAAATACGACGCGGTACAATCAAGGAAGTGATTGAAGTGTACGCAGGTAAGGATTTTTACAAGCGGTTTATCAAAGAACCCTTGCGATCGATGGTTCGAAAACATGTGCAACATCTTGACAGCCGTGAAGTCAAGGAACGAAGAGAGGACATCGCGCAAGCGGTTGTGACTGAATTGATCGATTATTTGAAAAACACGCCTTTTGTTGTGATCTCCGGTGTGGTTGGTAATATTGATTACCCGAAAATTGTAACTGAGGCGGTTGAAAAAAAGCTGGCGGCAAAACAGCTTTTGGATGAAAAAGAAACCCAGCGTGAAATTGCCAGAAAAGACGCTGAAATTCGCATTGAAGAAGCCAAAGGCATTGCAAAAGCCCAGGAAATTATCAATTCAACGTTGACAAAAAGCTATTTGCAACATGAAGCGATCAATGCCCAGGTTAAAATGGCCGCCTCACCCAATCATACCACCGTTTACATTCCATCCGGCGCCAATGGTATCCCGATCATCAATGATGTAAACCGCCGGTAACTGGATGCCAACCCGGGTTCAGGTTCATTGCCACTAAGTTAAGCCCTTTTGTTGAATGTATCTATGGGTGTAGGTGCGGATTTATCCAGCTCTTCAATGAAGGGCTGGATTTATCCGCATGGTGCGTAGGTGCGGATTTATCCGCATGGTGCGACAAGTTGCACCGGCATCCAACTCACATTTTCTTGACTTAATGGCTTTGAGATTCAAGCTGGCATTCGTCTGGATTACATATTGGAAAGTTTATAAAGCACGTTATTGGCTTTGTCTTTTTGCGTCATGCGCTGGCGGGGAATTGCCGTGGCTTTTCTTTCCGCTGAAACCTGGGCCAGCATGTCACCCCAGGAATCATATTTTGTATAAGCCGGAATGCCGGATGCCTTGCGCTCGGAAAAATATTGTTTGCCCAATTCGATGATTTCAGCGCCGGTTTTGCCATCGACGGTATTTAAAAATTTTCGGTTATCGCCAACCGCTTCGCGTGTCGTCCAATAGGCAATTTCAAATTCAAGCTGTTGTTCAACCGGCATATAATGTTTGACCCGGCGCATCGTTGCAGCGGCGGCGCGGCTGTTTTTGCCATTGACCGTAGGTTCGCCGCCGCAGGCAACGACAAACAAACAGACCAGGATAATAAAAAGATGGCTTCGTGTTTTCATACTACCTTCCTCAAGATTTTTCTGCTTTCTTCGATAGGGCGGATGCTATTATTCTAAAATATGTCTTTATACAACCGTTATCCGAAGTAAAATACTGGGTTATTATAAACCCAAGCTAATATTCAATGCTGGAATTTATTCAATTACTAAAAAAACGCTATCAAAACGTTTTATCTTCGCAAACCCTGGATGATGGGCAGAAGAGTATTTTTCAATCCTCTGTGGAAACATTGCATCTTGCTGAATCTTTTATCTTAAAAGGCCAGCTCATTGCTACATTACCCAAACATCCGTTGCAAATTTCGGTCATTGGGCCAACCCAGGTCGGCAAAAGTTCAATCAGCAATTTACTGTTGGGTGATGAGGTGGCCGGCGTGAGTCCGCTGGCGGGTTATACGGTACATCCGCAAGGCTTTTGCAACCGGATAAAAGAGCAGCAGTGTGCCTGGATATACGAATATTTCAAAAAATTTCAGCGGGTCAATGAGTCAGAACTGACCCGTAACGAATATCAATGTTTTTCATTAACGGTTCTGGAAAAAAAATCATCCAATATTTTGCCGGCTTGTATTTTATGGGATACACCGGATTTTGATTCGATTGACGCAGAAGGGTATCGGGAAGGGGTACTGCGCAGCATCGCCTTGGCGGATGTCATTGTACTGGTTCTCAGCAAGGAAAAATACGCTGATCAATCGGTCTGGGATATCATGCGCATGATTGCCCCCCTCAACCAACCCACCCTTATCCTACTCAACAAGCTGGTTGAAAAGGCGCAAGCTGTGTTGGTCAATTCCTTACAGGAAAAATGGCGCCAGACACGCAATGACCCTTTTCCGGAAATCATGACGCTTTTGTACCGGCCAGAAGGGTTGCAACAGTGGTCTTCCGAACAGCACAAGCAGGCAAGTAAATTATTCAAGGTTCTGGAAAAGAAAAGTAACCGGCGCAAGCACAAGGATTACGAAAACCAGTTTTTGAACAGCCATTGGTCAACCTGGGTTGAACCGGTTGTTGCCGAGCATGAGGCGCTGAAGGAGTGGCAGAAGGTATTGGATGAAAGCGTTAATGAAGCCCTTGAACATTATCAACGCGATTATCTGAATCACCCGCATCATTACGAGACCTTTCAAAATGCCCTGGCTGAATTACTCACATTACTTGAAATTCCGGGCATTGCCGGCGTGCTGGTAAAAACCCGGCAAATAATTACCTGGCCCGTCAAAAAACTTTACCAATTGGGGCGCAAATCCACGCTGCATTTATCCGACACCAGTCAGGAAGTTTTTTTGCTCAACCAGATCGGTGAACATTTATTGATATCGGTGGCGGACAAATTACTGGACAAGGTGGGGCAGCAACCGGAAAAAATGGCCTGGTGGAAAACCTTGAGTACGCTATTGAGAACGCAACGTCCGGAAATTTTACAGTGTTATCAACAGGCTGTGAAAAGCTATCATACGGATTTTCAGCATGAAATTGAAAGTGCCGCGCACCGGCTCTATTATAAATTGCAGGAACAGCCGATGACTCTGAATGGATTGCGGGCAACACGGGTCACAACCGATGCGGCGGCTGTTGCCTTGGCTTTGAAAACCGGCGGTATCGGTTTGCATGATCTCATTATTACTCCGGCCATGTTATCGGTTACCTCATTATTGGCTGAAAGTGCGATTGGTGGTTATATGACACGGATTGAAGCCGAATTAAAAAGAAAACAACTCGATGCGGTCAAACAACGCCTGTTTGAAGATGTCTTGAAAAACCGCTTGTTAACGCTGCCGAAGGAAATGCAGCAACAAACCCAGTTCAATATTTCCGAACAACAACTGCAACAGGCTGAACAACAACTGCAAGAAAAACGTCATGGTCTGCGCTTATTCTGAATTAGTAACACGTATTCAATTCTGGGCAGAAAAGGCCAGAGATTCCGGCTGGATCACAACCGGACAATTTGACGATTTGGTTCAGCTGGATAATAAAACACCGGCAAATTTATTTGCCGACAAGGCCGCCCGCCCCTTGATTGTTGCCTTTCTTGGCGGAACCGGCGTGGGCAAAAGCAGTCTGATAAACCGGCTTGCCGGCAAGGAAATTGCCCGTACCGGTGTGGAAAGGCCCACTTCGCGCGAAGTGACCTTGTACTGCCACCAATCGGTAACGCTGGAAAAATTACCGGAAGATTTACCCTTAAACAAGATCAAGCGGGCGCAGCATGACAATGATCAACGTAAAAACGTGTTATGGATTGATATGCCGGATATGGACAGCATCGAACAAACCAACAAACAATTGGTCCTGGACTGGCTGCCGCATGTCGATGTCTTGATTTATGTCGTTAGCCCGGAACGTTATCGGGACAATAAAGCCTGGCGCTTGTTGTTACGGGAAGGCGCCCGGCACGCCTGGATATTTGTGTTGAATCAATGGGACAGGGGAAGCCCGGAACAATACCAGGATTTTATCCGGCAATTAAAAAAAGCCGGTTTTGAACAGCCCGTGATCAAACGCACGGTCTGCGATCCGGTGCTTTATCCTAGGCTACAGGATGAATTTGAGCAATTGCAGGAAACGATTTATCAACTCGGTCAGGGAAATACCTTGCAACATCTTGAACAACGCAATGAACAATTGCGCAAACGCGAATTAAAACAAAAATTACAAAAACTTCGTCAGCACTTTGGCCTGGATGACAGCTATCAAACCTTGCAAAACCAATGGCAAACTGCATGGCAAGAAACCGAACCGGTTTTAAATCAGGGCTTTGACTGGCCCTTGCAGTGCATGGCAAAAGCCTATGTACAATCGGCAGCCCAAATGATTGAAAAACAGGAACCCGCAGTGAGCAGAAAAAATTTGCTTTGGGATGATTGGGCGCAAAGCCGGTTTGAAGATATTATGGACGAGATTATTTTGACCGCCGATCACAATAACCGGCCCGTTCCCCCTTTGCGCCATGCGTTTACGCAACTCAAGGCAAGCGCGGCCAGGATATTGCAAAATCAAACGGAACTGGCGGTACGCAGGGCCTTGGCCAATCCAGGGAACGGATTACAACAATTCATGTTAAAAACCGGCGCTTTTTGTGCAACGGTTTTACCGCTCTCGGCCATGACCTGGGTGGGCTATCAGATATTTAACGGTTATTATGACAGCAGCGTTTCTGATAGAGCCTATTTAGGAGTGGATTTTGCCGTACACAGTATTTTGCTGATTCTGATTTCATGGTTGATTCCCTTTTTCATCCAGAAACAATTTAAACCTTCAATGGAAAAAGTCGCGTTACAGGGTTTAAAGAAAGGTTTACAAGCCGGATTGAGTGCCATTGATGTCGAAGTCCGCAGTATCTTGTCCGAAAACGAACAACAGCGGCTGGAGTACCTTGGACAACTGGATGAACTGATTACAGAATGTCAGCCCGATGCAACCTCCAAACCCATTGCCGGTGAAACTTTGGCAAGGATGTTGGTAAATTGATTAACCGTATGGAACTTTTCTTCAAAAGACTCAATCATAAAGACGTAAAATGAGTTACTGGATTTGAAGCAAAGAATCCATTAAAATATTTCCCTACTCAAAGGGGGGCGACCTGGCTTCGACGCGGGTAGCGAAACCTTAGGTGCATGTCGAGGACAGTACACCTCGTAAAATCTACTGAATATTAAAGTATTCGCAAACGACGAAAACTACTCAATGGCTTTAGCTGCTTAAAAACAGCACCATTCCTCTGACTGTGTGTGCTTATGCGTGCAGCGTTCTTCGGAACATTCAGGGGTCATCTTACATAAGCTCGCGCTGAAATCTGTCCGGGGTGGATGCGTTAAAACTTAACGGAATCGCTGACAGTTTTTCTGGCCCGTCGGATAGCTGTCCGTTAAATCAAAAGAGCGGGATAAACATGTAGAGCCAAAGGCGGAGTGCTCGCGGACGGGGGTTCAATTCCCCCCGCCTCCACCAATTCAACTTCCACCACAATCCAAGAAAGTCCACAAACCAGCGTCATTGCTGGTTTTTTTGTGTCTGAATGGTACTATAATGTCCAAGGATGTTTGGGGGTATCCACGGCTTTGTTGCATAAACCAACAGAATCCCCATATTTCAGAGTATGAAGAGTAA